>NZ_CACZDK010000009.1 GCF_902779965.1 Fibrobacter succinogenes
TCTTCTATTCGTAATGGCTTAAGCTCTAATCTCACCCGCATAGCGGGTGGTTGTTAAAGCCGATGCTACGCATCGGCTTCTTACCTAAAGGACTTAATTTGGTGAAGTCGCAAATTGCGACTTCACGGGCAGAGAGCTTCTTTTCTGGTCAAAATGGAGGACGAAGAAAAAAACCGTATGCATTTACAGAACAGGGAGTAGCAATGCTTTCTGCCGTTCTTCATAGCAAAACAGCTATAAAAATGAGTATCGCCATTATGGAAGCATTCATTGCAATGCGTCATTATTTGATTGACAATGCTGGGCTCATCAATCGACTTTCCAATGTAGAAGCAAAGGATTTAGAGCAAGACCAACGTTTACTCGCCCATACCCAGTGACAGCGTCCATGATCGATTTTTATTTATCGATGACACAGCCTATCATTTTGGAGCATCTCTAAAAGACTTGGGCAAAAACACATTCTTCTTTTCAAAAGAAGATTTTACGCTAGAAGAAGTTTTAAAGAAATGAAAGCTCACATTTTTGATTCTTTGAAAGAATCTCCACAATCTCAATAATTTAAACACCTTTGGATGATTATATTTAAACTCAAATATCGTAAAAAAGTTGAGGTAAAATGCGGCGCAAGGACAGAGAAGTTTTAGGCGATGAAAACATCGCAAAGATTATCGAACAGTGCACAACATGCCATGTCGCGATGGTGGATGACACAAACGCAGGCCTACCCTACGTAATTCCGTTGTCATTCGGATACAGCCTAAACAGCGGCGTTCTGGAACTGTATTTCCATTGTGCACATGTCGGCAAGAAACTCGACTGCATCCGCAAAAATCCGAATGTCGCATTCAGCATGTGCGTCGAGAACCGCATCGAAATTCACGAAGAAGCCTATTGCAAAAGCGGTCGTTTTTACGCAAGCGTCGTCGGGCAAGGCAAAGCCGAAATCGTCAATGACATCGCCGAAAAATGCCACGGTCTTTCACTCCTGATGGAACGGCAAGCAGCAAGTTCCGCGCAGTGTTCGCAATCCACAAGTTCCGCGCATTCCATGCAATCAGCGATCCCGCACAAGTTCGAATTCACACCCGAGCAAGCCGCCACAGTGACAGTCTTTAAAATAACCAGCACTAACTTTACCGGCAAAGCGAAAAACGATTATGCTCAAAAGTGTTAGAAAGATACTGGCGTTAGCCTTGGTATGTTCTGCCCTTTGCTAGGCGGAAGAACAAATGCTAAATCTATCCCTGCAAATCACGAAGAACTATATGGTCATCGGTGCATTCGGAGGTTTTTCAAAAAATTTTTATTACAGAGCCGCTCACGACTTATATGAGAGCCGCTACATTTCGCTTCACAAGGAATACGAAGATGATGCCGGACGTATCGTATGGGCAATTTACTCCGAAAAGAACGGCATGCTGGATAGCGTGATTGTCGATGAGAACAACGATATCTATTCAGCCGTTGGCCTCGGCGAAGGCGGGATATGGCCGCCCCATCTGAAGCACAAACTTACACCACACAGGGACGATAAAGTCGCCGTCGCCCCTTTATCCATATTCGATGAAGTTTTTAGGGACCTGCTTAAATACCGTCATGCACCAAGTTATGCACCGAAATATGACACAAATGATATTGTCATTGTTTTGGACCCAGATAAAATTGCAGAACCGAATGATAATAGAGAAAACTTCTTGAAGAAACTTCAATCCTATAAGCCGCTAATACAGATGATAAAAGATGCAGGGTTTACCTACATCGCCATCGCTATTACAACACATAACATTAAAGAAACTGGACTTGACTATGGTGATATCGCGATTTTGGTCCAGGATATGTACAAGACATTGGGACTGGAAACTCCACCAAAACGGGAAGGACAAGGCAAGCTTCTTCTACGCAAAATAGACAAGAAATACCTTGAGAAAAGCGAGAAAGCTTATCTAGAAATGAAAAAAGCAAAAAAATAATTCAGCCGCAATAGTTCTCGGAATTAGAATCTATTCCTTTCTCTACTCCGCCCAGTGATTTCCGTTATAATTTTTGGCAGTGTCGGCATCCATGCCAATCTGGCGGACCAAATCTTCGATGCTTGCGAACTTCTTTTCGGGGCGCAAGAAGGCGAGCAAGTCTAGCGCTAAATGCTGGCCGTAAATGTCTTCGTTAAAGTCAAGCAGATACGCTTCGACTGCAAGGTTATGCGTTCCTGGCGTTGTCGGTTGCGTTCCGATGTTCACGACAGAGCGGAAAATGCGACCGTCCGAGAGTCTAGCGCTTGCGACATACACACCGCCTTTCGGCAAGAACTTGTACTGTTCCATCTGCACATTCGCCGTCGGGAATCCTATAGTGTGACCAAGTCGTTTGCCGACCACGACTGTTCCAGACAAGCGGTACGGGCGACCCAAATACGTCTGGGCACGATCCACATCGCCGTTCAAAAGCGCATTGCGCACCGCAGAAGAGCTCACGCGTTCGCCCTTGTGCAGCACCATCGAAAGCATCTGCGTCGAGAGTTCCGGGAACGCAGCGGTAATCGTCTCGTAATTGCCCTTGCCGCCAGCACCAAAGCAATGGTCGTGTCCAAAGAACATCGAAACAACTTCGCGCTTTTCAATCAGTTCCGTGCGGACAAATTTATCGAACGGGAGTTTTGCCAATTCATGCGTGAACGGCAATACCAAAAATTCAATGCCGAGGCTCTCAACGAACTCGCGTTTTTCTTCGGTTGTCGTGAGGAGCAGCGGATCGCCCGGTCCACGCAAAACGTAATTGGAATGCGGTTCAAAGCTGATGACCGTCGGCTGCAAATGGTTCACTTCGGCAACCGCTTTCAATGTGCGGAAAAGCGCCTGGTGCCCCAAATGGCATCCGTCAAAATTACCCATTGTCACAGCGCGTTTCATTTTCACAATCCTTCAAATACCGTAGCAATCTAATATCAATGACAAGGTCCCTGAGCCTGCCGAAGGGCTATTCATCCTGGCCCAAATAAAATTTGGGGCAAATACGGCCCGGGTCATAGACGCCAAGCCCAATCACAGCGCCATCTTTATCGGCGGTAAAGACAAACTTTTCCGACCCAGGCGTCGTGCTTAAATTTTCAACAGGAGTGCGCCACGGCACCCAATTTCCTAAACGAATTGCTTTTACCTGGTCGTCATTCAAGCGGACTACCGGGAAATCAAGCACCTGGTCCACAGGGAGCAAATGTTCCGGCGTGAGAGCGTCCCCGCGAACAGCGCGATCCACAGTCACATTACCAATGCGATGGCGGCGGATCATAGAGACGCAGCCGTACGTTCCGAGCGCACGTGCCAAATCTCGACCGAGCGAACGGATGTACGTTCCCTTGCTACAGTTGCATTCCAAATCAAACGTGGCAAAGCACTTGCCGGTACAGCCTTCCGTCACAAGCCCCTCGCCCACAACTTTGAGCGATTCGATATGAATACGACGAGGCTTGAGTTCCACATCACGACCACGATTCGCCAAGTCACTAGCACGATGACCGTTAATTTTCACGGCACAGTAATTCGGCGGAACCTGGTCAATGTCGCCAATGAACTGCGGGAGAACGCATTCCAAGTCTTCACGAGAGATTCTGCTCGGCCCTTCGGCTGGCTCAGGGCTCTTACCAAGGTCGCTGAGCTTGTCGAAGCGCGCATCCTGTTCCACGACTTCCCCGTCCCACTCTAAAGTGTCGGTTTCATAGCCAAGGTGGAGCCTGAACGTATAGCACTTGTCCTTCGCCTCGATGTAGGGCAAAAGGCGCGTAGCACGCCCCGTAGCCGCAATAATGAGCCCGCTTGCACGCAAGTCGAGCGTACCCGCATGGCCCACGCGCTTAGTACAAAAGACCCTTTTCAGAGGGAAAAGGGCCTTAAAAGATGTTTCACCTGCAATTTTGTCCAAGAGGACGAAGCCGGAAGGGGTCAATTAAAGTTCCCCTTTCTGCTTCAGTTCTGCAAGGATTTCTTCGATGTGCATGGCATGTTCGAGATTTTCATCAAGAACGAACTTGAGTTCCGGAACCTTGAAAATTTTCAAGGACTTGCCCAAGACGCCACGAATAAAGCCGGCGGAATTGTTGAGCCCGACAAGCGTATCGCGCTTTTCTTTATCGGAACCCATCACCGAGACGAGAGCCTTTGCATAGCTCAGGTCTTCGGTAATATCCACACGGGTAATGCTCGCGAGAGAACTCACGCGCGGATCCTTCAAGCCCTTCTGGATGAGCTTTCCGATTTCCTCGCGGAATTGTTCGCCTAATCTATCGGTTCTTCTAGTCATTCGTATCAGTGGTTAGTAAACAGTGGTTAGTAAGCAGGAATGAATTTAGTGATTAGTAAACAGTGGTTAGTAAGCAGGAATATAAAAAAGAACTTTTAAATGCAATCCTAACCACTAACCACCAACCACTAATCACTTAAGTATTACTTTCCTTCGCGGCGGCAGCTTCTTCAGCGGCCTTCTTGGCCTTTTCTTCAGCTTCTTCGCGGGCAACGTCTTCCAACGTACGGGCGACCTTGACTTCCTTGAAGAAGATGAGGCTATCGCCTTCCTTGATATCGTCGTAACCCTTGAGGCCGATACCGCACTCGAAGCCACGAGCGACAGACTTGACGTCGTCCTTCATGCGCTTGAGAGACTGAACTGCGGTCGTACCGAGTTCCACACCATTGCGGTATACGCGAACGTGAGAGGTACGGTCGACTTCGCCGTCGGTAACCATACAGCCAGCGATGAGACCAACCTTCGGGACCTTGAACACCTGGCGGATTTCGGCTTCGCCAACGAGTTCTTCGCGCATGATCGGCTTGAGGAGGCCTTCCACGGCGTTCTTGATATCTTCAATGCAGTCGTAAATCACGCGGTAGTTGCGGATTTCGATGCCTTCCTTCTGGGCCATTTCGCGAACAGCGAGAGACGGCATAAGGTGGAAGGAGATGATGATTGCCTGTGCAGTCGTTGCAAACAGGATATCGGATTCCGTAATCGTACCCACACCCTTGCGGATGATGTTGACGCGGACTTCCTTGTTGGTAAGCTTTTCGAGGGAAGCGGCCAAAGCTTCTGCAGAACCACCCACGTCGGCCTTGACGATGAGGTTGAGTTCGGAGAGCGTACCTTCCTTCTTGGCGTTGAAGGAGTTTTCGAGAGACACAGTCTTACGAGCGCGGAGATCGCGTTCACGAGCAGCCATACGGCGCTTAGAAGCAATTTCACGTGCGGTTTTTTCGTCTTCCACCACGACAAGTTCATCACCAGCCTGCGGAGTACCGTCAAAGCCGAGCACCTGGCACGGAGCAGAAGGCGGAACTTCCTTCAACTGGACACCACGTTCATTGAACATGGCACGGACACGACCAGCGTAGATACCGCAAACAAACGGGTCACCCACATGGAGTGTACCGTTCTGCACGAGGATCGTTGCCATAGAACCCTTACCCACGTCAAGCTTGGATTCAACGACAGCGCCACGGGCGTGCGTATCCGGATTGGCCTTAAGTTCAAGAATTTCAGCTTCGAGAGCGAGCGTTTCGAGGAGGACATCCATGCCCTGACCCGTACGTGCAGAAACTTCGATACAGCTGGTCTGACCGCCCCACTGTTCGACTTCTACACCGCGTTCTGCGAGCTGGGCGCGAATCTTGTCCGGATTTGCAGTCGGCAAGTCCATCTTCGTAATGGCAACGACCATCGGGACGTTTTCGCGCTTTGCAAGTTCAATACATTCAACCGTCTGCGGCATGACCATGGAGTCTGCTGCCACGACGAGAACGATAACGTCGGTCACCTGTGAACCGCGAGCACGCATTGCACTGAACGCTTCGTGACCCGGGGTATCGAGGAAGGTAACCTTGCCCTGCTTGGTGGTGACTTCGTATGCACCGATGTGCTGCGTAATGCCACCCGATTCGCCAGACACCACGTGGGTCTTACGAATCCAGTCGAGGAGAGAAGTCTTACCGTGGTCAACGTGGCCCATAACAGTAACCACCGGATGACGCGGCTGGAGATTTTCCTGAGATTCTTCCTCGATGCCGAGAGCTTCTTCTTCGTATTCTTCCATCAGCTGAGCTTCGTAACCGAATTCATCAGCCAAAATCTGGATCGTTTCGAAATCAAGGCGAGCGTTGATGGTCACCATCATGCCCATTTCCATGCACTTCGCAATAACGCGTGCCGGCATCTGGTCCATGAGGCCAGCGAGTTCGCCCACGGTAATGAAGTCCGAAGTCTTGAGGATTTTCTTTTCTTCACCCGTATTGTTTTCGGAGTGATCCTTGTGATAAACTTTCTTGACCGGGTTCTTGGAGAGGGAGGCCATCACGCGGGAGACGTTCTGACGTACGGCTTCCTGCTGCTGTTCCTTCTGCATTTCCTGACGGTCTTTAGTATTGCTACGACGGTTCTTGTCGTTGTTATGGCGACCGTTCTGGCCCTTGCCATTGCCCTTGCCATTCTGGTTCTGACCAAGCGCCTGGTTGTTGCTGTTGGAAGCGTTGAAAGCTTCCTGCATGGAACCGCTGGAGAACCCGCCGTTGCGTCCGGTATAGCCGCGGCTACTGCTGCTAGCGTTACCGCCGTTCGGGCGACGATTATTGTTGTTATTGTTGCGGTTATCAGAACCGTTGTTGTTGCCGTTGTTCGAGAGACGGCCAAACGTACCCGTGTAACCCTGGCCGTTGCCGCCATTGCGGTTTCCGCCATTCGGACGATGGTTGTTGCGAGCGGCCTGAGCCTGCTGGCGAGACTTTTCGATACGAGCGAGAATAGCGGCATCGGGCTTGAACACCTGAGCCTTCATCGGCGGCTGCTTGAGTTCTGTAGAAGCAGACATCATAGTCGGCTGCGGAGCAGCGGGCTTTGCAGCGGCAGGAGCCGGTGCAGCAGGCTTCGGAGGAACCGGTGCGGCAGGTTTTGCCGGAGCCGATTGTGCAGGAGCCGGAGCAGGCGCGGGAGCCGCAGGCTTCGGTGCCGGAGCCGCTTGAGCCGGGGCTGGATTTGCAGCCGGAGCGGGAGCAGCGGGCTTAACAGCTGCAGGTGCAGGTGTTGCTGGAGCAGCCGGTTTTGCGACCGGTGCGGGAGCCGCCTGAACCGGAGCCGGAGCGGCTGGCTTCGGTGCCGGAGCAACCTGAGCTGGAGCTGGAGCAGCAGGCTTCACAAAAGCCGGAGCTGCGGGCTTTGCTATCGGGGACTTCGGATCCTGTTTTGCGACAGCCTTCGGGGCTTCCTTGCGGGCGCCCGGGCCTTTCTTAAGGCTCACCTTCAAGCCGAGCTTGTTCGTCGCAACCGACGTTTCCTTCTTCTTTGCAGGAGCGGAAGCGGAAGAATCAGCTTCAGAAGCAGTCGGCCTCTTCAGATTCTTGTTGCGGGCATCCTGCTTCTGTTTTTCGGCAGCGGCAGCCTCCTCAATCTTTTCAAAGTCTGCCATATCCAATTTGGACATATGGGTACGAACTGCAACGCCTGCATCGCGGAGCAGCTTCATCACCACATCAACCTTCAATCCATGAGCATCAGCCCAATCCTTAGGTTTCATTTGAGATTCATTCGTCATGAATAGCCTATTCAATTCCTTTTCTTATTCTTCCGTTAAACTATTTGCCCTGCGCAAAAGTTTTTAAGCGTTACCCTTGACAGCCTTTGCCTTTCTGTCTTCGTCCATGCGCTTCGCTCTCATTCTTCTTTCATCCTCATAGTTTGCGGCGAGGATGCTGTTCTTGGATTCTTCATCCATCTGAGACCATTCCTGTTCGCCGTGAACATCGAGCTTGCGATCTACGAGACGACCAGCGAGTTCCACGTTCTGGCCACCCTTACCGATAGCCTGAGCGAGGTTTTCGTCATCAACGATGATCACGATACGGTCTGTATCCGGAACCGGGAACATCTTGAGGACAGATGCCGGAGCCAAAGAACGTTGTACGAAAACGTCGAAGTTTTCGTCCCAGTGAACGATGTCGATGCGTTCGTTGCCAAGTTCGCGAACAATAGTCTGGACGCGAGCACCCTTCATGCCGACGCAAGCGCCAACCGGGTCAATCTTTTCGTCGCGAGAGTAAACAGCAATCTTTGCACGGCGATTCTTGGAGTCACGAGCCACAGCCTTGATTTCGACAGTGCCTTCGTAGATTTCCGGAACTTCCTGACGGAGCAAAGCCTTGAGGAAGTCAGCGTTAGATCTAGACAAAATAACTTGAGCACCGCTCTTTGTCGATTCTTCGACGCGGGCAATCACAGCCTTCACAGAAGCGCCCTGAGTCAAGCGTTCGTGCGGGATCTGTTCGCGAGCCGGGAGTTCAGCTTCAATCTTGTTGCCAAGGTCAACGATAACATTACGTTGTTCCAAACGAAGCACTGTACCGTTGATGATTGTACCGATGCGGCTGCGGTAGATATCCATGATGCGCTGGCATTCGGCGCTGCGGATGTGCTGCGTCAAAAGCTGCTTTGCAGTCTGGATAGCCTGACGACCAAAGGAGGAGGTCGGGAGTTCCATATAAAGACTGTCGCCTGCCTGAGCGTCTTCGTTAAAGTCGCGAGCTTCATCGACGAGCATGTAGCCTTCGTCCATTTCAGCCACTTCTTCAGCAGTCATGTTCGGATCGTAGTCCGGATAATCGTCCACAACTTCAACATTCAAGAACACATGGACTTCATTGGTTTCCATGTCGATATCAACGTTGATTTTCTTTTCGATGTGCAGATACTTGCGAGCCGCAGAAATAAGAGCCTTCTTGAGGGCATCCAAAATCACGGAATCATCGACACTCTTGTCTTCAACGACTTCCTTGAGCACGTCGAGCAAGCTAATTTTCGGTTCGTTCTTCATAAGTTGACCTTCCTATTTAATTTCTACTTCGACCTTGGCCGAAAGCACTTCGGACCGCGGTATGACGATTTCGCCGGCATTGCCCTTAAGCTTGAGCTTCAAATTTTCTTCGTCGGCATCTAAAAGTTCGCCCGTCACTGGCTTACCCGTCGAGCGGGTCACGCGGAGCAAACGGCCCTTGTTGCGGTTAAAGTCCGCCATAGACTTGAGGGGGCGGTCTATTCCCGGAGAAGAAACTTCAAGCGTGTAAGCGCCCTCGATCAACTCGGGATCCAGGTCCAGCGCATCCGAAAGGAAATGACTCACGTTCGTGCAGTCATCGATAGTAACACCTTCGGGCTTGTCGATAAAAATCCGCAATGTCTTGCGCTTGCCGGCACGGAACACATCAGCTTCTACAAGCGTCACAGATGCAGACTTGCAGGCGTCGGCAATGAGAGAATTCAGTTTTTCTTGGGCGACCAAATAAACCTCTTATATTAAAATAGACGTTCGCTTACGGACCTTCTCCAGAAACCTTTGGGACCAAAATCCGGGGTTTCAACGGAAAAAATCCACGAACAGTCTAAAAACCGATACAAATAGAGAAATTTTTTTGCACTCAGGCAACCGCTATTATAAAAATAGGGGCTAATTAGTGACAAGAGTATAAAATTTATCAATGCGTGAGGCAATAATTCCGATCGTATATAAGGCGAATGGGGAGACGAGCTTTTCGAACATCGTCCGTCATCTCAGACTTCGAAGATTCGCCATTTTCATAGAAGCAGTAAGCGGCCAATTTACTTGGATTACTCGGACTATTTAACCGTATCCAAAAACAAGTTTTAAGTCTTTTATTGCCCGTCAAACTCAAAAACACAGCTTCACGATCGTAGTAACCGGCTGGGAGAAGATTAAACTTAGATTCGTTGTCCCCACCCATTTCTTCAGAATAAAGTTTTGTTATATCATGACCAACGATACCTATCAGTTCCTTAACTTCTTGCGAATCCGGCAAGACCCAGCAATCATTCGGATCCGTAGACAGCCTATGGATGAAAAGAGCCTCCTCTGTATTATAATAGCGCCCATATTTTTTGCAAAGATCAACGCCATTATCTCGTTCATAAGCATAATAATCATCAAAGCACGTTTTTTCTGTTGACGTAAAGCTATCATCCCAATACTGCAAGTTTTCCGCCATCCATTTTTGATGAAGATTCATGTTCCCTTCCTCGGCATTAAAATCAACAACCGAGTAGGAATCGCCTAGAATCGTTGCGGACAGCTTCGAGACAGAGAATGACGAAGAGGACTGCACTGAGCTGCTTGACGACTTGGCAACCGTCTTTTTTTCGCCCTTAATGCAGCGAATAGAATACAAGGACGTTTTTGACCTTTTCTGCCACTTAGCCTCGTTTTCATCGGAAGAGAAACACAAAACAGCCGCATTTTCTCCATCTGTTTCACTACTAGTCCAGAAACATGATTCTGAGGCATCGTAACTCTGTTTCCAATCATCACTAACTTTGCCAGAGCCAGCAGGAAGAACTCCAAATCCGAATTCATCCGAACCCGCCCACTGTTCAGACTTGAGCTTTTTAGCAGATTTATTACCAACGACTTCAAGTAAAATTTTCCAGTCCGTCGTATCCGGCACATGCCATCCATCAGGGCAAGCATCCTCCGTCAGACTGAACGTATAAAGCCGACCATACATTTCACAATAATCTGTTCGGTTCTGGAAACAGTAAGGAGACATATATTGAGAATAAAGATTTTCTGCCATCCATGTCTGAGAACCAATCGTTACAATATCATATGATTCCGAATAATCATCCCAATAAAGCGAAACATCTTTTTGGACAACAGCGCCAGATGCCAATGTTATTATCGAAGAGCTACTTACTGAAGACGACGAAATAGCCGCAGCAGAAGAAGACTCTGCAGATGACGACGATGATTCTTCCTTCAATCCTTTTTCAACAACAAATTCTTTCGAGCTCGCACCCTTATTACTCTTGTTATACGGAATAACACGAATAATACCATTCGAAGTTGCATCTACACCATATTCAGCATCTAGTTTGACCTTAACAGAATAACAAGTTTTGCCATCAGCCGGGCCATTCAAATCGAAGGATTCGTCGAGCAAATCCACACCTGCATCGCTAGTATTTTTCCTAAAAACGATGCGATAGCTATCATCTACAGATGTACCAAACACAACATCAATCGTTTGCCCAACCTTGAATTTTTCGCCACCGGCAGGATAAACAACTTTCACGCCATCAGACACAGAACAATCGTAGTCTCCATCAGAGCCATTCGATTTTACACTAGACGATGAAACTGGTTCACTACTACTGGATTCAGCAACGCTAGACGAGGATTCATCCGATTCTATTTCTGAATGAGCCTTTTTCCAACCCTCAAAATCATCTTCCATTTGCGAGACATAATCCGTGCAAGCAGAAAAGAAAGACGCTACGGATAAAATAATTATAGATAGCTTCGCTACGCTCGCAATGACGTTTTTTCTCTCGTTTTTCATCAGTAAAGTTTCACCCGATCTCTCGTCTCTAGTCTTTCGTCTCTCGTCGAACATAAACCCCTCCTAGAACGCAAAGCTAAGTCCAATACCAACAGCACCGGCAATCGCAATACCGATACCTACACCACGCAAAGTCTGCCCAGATTTGGCATCATCGTGATTCTTTTTGTATTCCGCTTCAGTCGAATACTTTTTCTCGGAAGAATTCTTCGCCTTACTGTTTCCGACCACGGCAAGTACAACTCCGGTCACAGTTGCGGCAGCGCCGATACTCAGCGGCACCCAACGGATGCCTTTCTTTGCATACTTTTCCTTCGTCGGAGCATTCTGACCGACATTCGCAGGAATACTTTCACCAATCTTATTCTCGCCCACCGCTTCTGTTTTTGCGGCAAGCGGAGTTTCAACAACAGGAACATTAACGGGCGTCGGATCCGGCAACGGAGCAACAATTGAATCTGCAACAGTCGTTTCTTGAACTACAGAATTTCCAGCCTTGCCTCTTTTGAACATTTCCAATTCTTTAACGCTATGGAAAAATTCAGGCGACTTCGCTTCAATAACTGCCAGAAGTTCATTCACATCAGAACCACGCCCGTTGAAACTTGCAATGAGCTTGTTCCCTGCAGTTTCGTAGAGTTCCGCCGAGAGCGTAAGCGAATTTCCAAAGCGACCCACGCGAGCCTGGCAAACATAATCGGCCGCAATATTCTTGCCCGTTTCTACAAGGCAGCTCCCTTCGCACTCCTCAAGAGCCTTGCTCGGCGGCAACATCTGTTGGATGTTTTCACGAGTCATGATGGTGTAATTCTGCACCGCCGGGAGTTCCTTGACAGCCTGCTCTCGCAATACGTTAGTAAGGTACTGGCGGTCCAAAAACGGCACACTATCCTTGGCACTGCCATCTGCCGCCGTTTCAAGCACAGCAACAAAGGCTGCCGATGCATTTATGGAAAGAATAAAAATCAAAATAGCGAAAAATAAGCGATTCATACCCATAAAGTAACATTTTTGAAAACAACCGTCAAACCAAATTGCACTAAGGGTTGTTCTACATCACTTTTGTAAACCGCCACAATGAGCTTTGGAAAAAGCGAGAAGAACACGAACTATGGTCCAAAGCACTCAAAAATAAAACCTTCTCTAAGTTCTAAACTCAAAGTTCAAAGTTCTAATTACTATATTTAAACCATGGCATACGTACTTCTCATTCTTATCAGCATCGGCGGGCTTGCGCTCTGCGGTTTTTATCTCAAGAAAAACATTATCCGCATCAAGGATAAAAATAAGGATGAACCTCAAAAGTACAAGCGCATCCTGAACTACGTCCCGACGGGACTTTGGTACGGCTATTTGATTATTTTCTTCGCCGGCCTTACGATTAATAATTTGATTTTTTAGTATGCCGTGATTAGTGGCTAATGCGTCTTCCTCGAAGAGGATCCATACTATTTGCGAAATATGTATGGTTCCTCGCGAAGCGAGGATGACTGTGATACTGTTTCGAACCGCTTTTATTTTTTGGATGCCAACCAGCGTTCGTACAGGAACAGCGCGATAAAATTCTTTCCATCAATGAACTGATGCGCGGCTTCTTCGTAAGGCAACACTTCCGTACGGATCCATTCGTTCTCATCGGTGTAAGTCTGGTTCTTGCCATCCATCGCTTCAAGTTCAGCACGCGTCACATGGCGTTCGATGGCATAAAGTCGAATGCGCTCGTCCAAAAGCCCGCAGCTTCCGGCAAAGCCATCGCTTGCGCCCTTGTACCAAAAGTCCATCAAGTCGATAAGTTCTGAATCCTTCGCCTTGATTTGCGCTTCTTCTTCCAGTTCCGAAAGAGCCACCTTGCGGAAGTCGCCCGACCAGTCGAGAATTCCCGCCGGGATTTCGAGCGATGCAGTTTCTGAAATGGCAAATCGCGGTTGGCGCACCAAGAGCAAATAGCGTTTGCCCTCGCAATGGAGCACAACGAGCACGCCCACGGCATGGCCACGTACAAGCACAATCCCGTGCACCGGCTTACCATCCGGCAAAAACGCCGTCGCGTTCAACTTGATAAACAACGGCTCATGCTTTTTGTTAAAGTAATCGACCGAAGCAAAATGAACTTTCGTGATTTTGAATTTTTTCTCAGAAGCTTCAAGCCACTGCTTATAGATTTTGCTTTCAAGAATTATAGGTTTGTCTTCTTCGGGAATTTCAGCAGCAAAGGTATATTCAATCATTTCGACTCCGTCGAATCGGCGCGAAGCGTATCAGGAGCAACCGTCGCCGACTTCCAGACTTTGTACAAACTATCTATTTGCGTTTTGTTTTCGCCGTCATCGCTTTCCGTCAAGATGTTATTACTCTCTAAGCGATAGGCAATCCAATCTTTCTTTGTCGAAGGGCCGCAAGAACGTTCGCCTTCGCTTGGCACAAAGAGTTCTCGCACAAAGGTAGCCTTGCTGTTATAAGCAAAACCGCCATATGCAAAATTATTCATCATAGCGCACGAAGGAATGTTCTCGACATAATATGTGCTCATGTGCCAAATCGTATCCAATCGTTCATTTACTTTTCCAAGCGCAGTCGAATCATATTCCCACTTGGTATTCAAGCAGTAAACGGAATCCGCAGAAGCACAGGCGTAACGCACCGGCACAAGCGCTGTGTCGTTTACGTTCCAACTCGCAGGATAAACAGTATCGGCAACAACGTCACCGCACATATCGACGCGCATGGTGCAATTTGCACGGAGAGTCCGCCAGAAAAATTTTTGCGGCGTAATGGAATCAAGCACTCGCAAAATCGAGGGAGATTCTTTTGTACGTAACGGAAGCGAATCATGCACAGCAAAAGCGGAATCGATAAAGATACTGAACGTATCGCGTTCCAGTTTTCCACGGCGGAGCATGATGGAATCCAGCAAGGAATCCACATCGTTCTTGACAATCACATTCGTCACCTGCGAAGGCAAATCCTTCAGCACCATCTTGAAAGTCGTATCCGGGCGGTACATGGGAGCCGGGCAATCATCCGTATTCACCTTGATCTCGATTTTCGGAGCAATCACAAATACCGAATCGTTTACGCTTTCGTTCAAATCGATCGACGTGAGCGAGCAATTCGAGAAAGACCAAATCTGCGAAAGCGTCACATAAAGCGTATCCGAAATCAGGTGAAGCGTCTTTCCAGAATCAAGAGTTGCGCCCAAAAAGAACCCGTTACCTTCAAAGTTTTCCCCATTCGGCATCACATCGAGAGGGCCATCGCCATCCTGCGCGCACGAAGCGAAAAACGCCATCAACAAAGAAAGCAAATAAACCGGAAAAAATGCTGCGAACTTACGCTTCATACAGACTCACTCAAAAAGGCAGATTCTTTTTGAATATAGCAATTTGAGCAGAATCTACCGGATGCGTCGCCTTGTAAAAATCTTTCCAGCGCACGAACAAACCATTTTGGCGGACCGTCAAGAAAAAAGAAGCGCTATCTTGCGGCGAAAGGCGCCCCACAGCATCGTTAATGCCAAGCGTCTTACCTACGGTAGGCGCCATCTTCCAGGAGCCTATACCGAACATACGCGAAGTAATTCCATTGCCGTGGTCAAATTCCACAAACATACCTAGCGAATCGCGCCCCGCTTCAAGCACAATTCCCGGCAAAACCGGGTAAATCGGAGCTTCGCCAAGCCCCTTAAACAAATCCGCCGAAAGCAACTGTTCCAGGCCTTCAAAGTCAAAGTTATCGACAATCGCAAGAGCCGACCACCCCAGCGGAACATGCGGGCATGGCCCGGGGAAAAGGCAACCGGTCTTGCTCGAAATCCAGACCTTCGAAGAATCTTCACGTTTCATATGTAAAAAAACGTGACGGGTCGAATCTTCAAGCATGACAAGGAGCGCATCGCCAAAATCTCTCTTGGATGCCACCCAATGGATTTTCGCCCCATCGCTAGCCAAATTCCTGACATAGCGCAAAAAAGCATTCGGAAGTTCCAAAGAATCGTTCACAATCCACGAGCACTGCGCATAGCCTTTCTTGAGTTCAAACGGAGTGCCATCATACGATGTACAACCGGCAATCCATTCTTCAACGACCGGAGCAGGGATTTCTTCATTTCCGGGTAGCGGAAGCTTATCCACCAACTTGTGGAACCAGCCATTCGTATAGGCTACAACAATCAGGGAGAAAACTAAAACAATCCTTATCAACGGGAATTTACGACGAGCCCGCTTTTTTCTTTTTTTCCCTTGATACTCTGAAAATTCTACAGCCATTACTTCAAAACAAAATAAGAAACAACAGCGGCAGCGATGAGCAACAGCACGATTATAATAACGATAGGAGTCTTCGAGGACGGAGTTTCATCCACTAACGGATTCTTGTCCAAAAGTCTCGATTCAACCTCCAGAAGCCTTGATTCAACTTCCAAGAGTCTCGATTCGACCAACTGCGGCGTAGTAGGCGGAGTTGCCGTTTTATATTTTGGTTTAGGCACAGACGCTATAGGAGAAGCAGACGAAGCCACCTTCTTCCTTACCATCGGCACCTTTTTCACTGGTCGCACAGCCGGTACAGTCGGGATCTTGACCTTCGAAATATCGACAGGTGTGTAATCGGCCATTTCAGCTTCATTCTTGAAGATTCGAATAAAGCGTTCGAGCCCCACTTTTTTGAGACTCTTCGCAAGGGATTCCTTGTTTGCAATAACCGCAAACGTACCCTTTCTTTTCAAGAGTTCCTGATGGAACTGCATAAAGGCGTTGTATGCATCGCTATAAACAAAATCAATGCCCGATAAATCCACAGCAACAAACTTGGCTTTGGAACTCGAACTTATTACAGAATGGAAATTAGCCTTGAAAAGTTCGGCATCGAAAGCTCCAATCGGATTGAGTGGAGCCGGAAGCAAAATGAATATTCCGACTTTTTTTGGATCAGCCATATCTACTTCCTTGCGTTATTCCAATATTTCATCGTCCGTTTCAATAATCGGAGTGGTAGGTGCTGGGGCAACAGGTACCTGAACAGGCGCTTGAGGTGCCGTAGGCGTTACAGGAGTCGAAGCCGGCGCCTTCGCTTCAGAGTTCACCGGAGAAACCACAGGTGCGACCGTATCCGCTGGCGCTACAGAATCCGCAGGCGCTGTCGAAGTCGCTTTAGCCACAGAATCCACAGGAGCAGAAACCGGAACAACAGGTTCCACAACCGATTCCAGAACTGTTTCTTCCACAAGATTTTCAGCAGGCAATTCATCTTCTGTCACAAGTTTCTTTGCGGCAGCAGTCTTGCTCAAATGGCCCTCTTCCCTCGGTTTATGCCCAAAGAGGTACGGGCTAAAGCTTACGCTCACGCGATGCACCGGAGAGAACACCGGATGCGATTCAAACGCGTAATCCACGACAAGGAAATTGGCAATCGTAAGACCAGCACCCGCCGTTACACTTTTAAACGTCGTAAAGCTGCTGAGACCTACACGCAACTTGAGCCCAAAGTCAAATGCAAATTCGACACCACCACGACCGCCAGACAACCAGTCCAATGGATTTTCCCAAATGCGCTTGCCGTTAGTATCGGTCTCATAATCCAAATCCCTAGCTTCACGATGGAAAAGTCCAGCACTCTGCCAGTAGAAATTGAACTTGCCATAGAGGTATTGCACAGGCAAGCCATAGCTCAAAGCCAAGTAAAACTCAGGAGCCGAATATTCGAACTCGCCTGATTCCCAAGATGCAGCTGATGAAGTCCAACCTTTCAAAAGACCCGCAACGTAAAAATCATCCATGATTTGGTAACGCGCACTGGCATCGCCACGGAAGCCCCAACCGCTTTGGTCCATATCGCGGTAAAGCACATGAAACGCAAGTCCCAAGTCCAAGCGGTCAATAATGCGACGGCCCCATGCTACTGAGAATACCCAGTCCGCAATCGAAAGCGTGTTGTAGTCCGAACCTTCCGGCAGCGGATCGCCTTCGCGAATGTAGGGAATATCATCGGCACCAAATCTAGAGAACGAAACTCCGATACCTTGATTTTTCGGAAGCGGGATAACCATCGATGCATAATCGTACTTGGTATCTTCGTAGTACGCCGTATGCGAGAATGACGCCCACATATACTTGGCCTGCGTAAGCTGGTACGCATTCGTGCCAAGTCCCAGATAATCACCTTCAACCGCTAAAGTCGTTGAACCCAAGGCCGCAGAACGCGCACCCGGCTGAATATCAAGAGTTGCATTCGCACCCACCACGCGATCGGCAGCATAAGCCGACGAAACAAGCGCACAGGCAAGGAAACAAAACCGCAAAGAAATATTTTTTTTCAAAAAAGACATTTGGTGACATCTAAGATAGATTATTTTTTCTTTCGTAAACAATAAAAAAAAATGCTTTTAAACGAATACATCCAAAATTTTTTGATATACCTGCAAACGCAGCGAAGGTATTCCGAAAGAACGGTCGAAACATACCGAAAATCGCTAGAAAAATACCATTCGATGCTTGTTGGTAATGGGCGTTCCGGCCAAAGTGATATTGCTAACAATGTGACGCTAGACACATTTTCCGAAACAAACGTTAAAAATTTTGTGTGGGATTTAAAAATCAAGCAGAAACTGGCGCCGACCAGCATCTGCGAACATCTTGCCGCACTCAAAAGCTTTGGAAAATACCTCGTTCGCTCCAAAATTCTCAACAAGAATCCCGCCGAAGCAGTCCCCATGCCCAAGCGCCCCAAGCGGCTCGTATCGTTCCTCGGGCAAAAAGACCTCGCCGAAGAAAAATTCCCAGAGTTGCCTGAAAATCCAACGCTAAAGCAAATCCGCGCTCGGCTCTTGCTAGAACTCATTTACGGGTCTGGGCTCCGCATTTCAGAATGCCAGAGTCTCTGCTGGAATCAATTACAAATAAAAGAACGTTTAGTTCGCATTATCGGTAAGGGCAATAAGGAACGCATCGTTCCCATCACAGACACGCTAATTACTTGGTTGGAACAATTTCGGGCTGCCGAAATCGAAGCGGGGCACGCCCCAAGCATCAAGAGCCCCGTATTCTTAAACGAAAACGGAAAGCCTTACGATGTACGCACACTCCGAAGCGACATTCATGACTTGTTGCGCGAAATCGGCTGGGAAGGCAAAGCGAGCCCGCACGTGCTGCGCCACAGCTTCGCCACGCACCTGCTCGAAAACGGCGCCGAAATCATGAGTGTCAAGGAAATGCTAGGGCACTCGAACATCTCGACAACGCAAATCTACACGCACGTGAACGCCGAACGCCTCCGCGAGGCATTCAAGAAAACACACCCCAGGGCGTAGCCCTGAGAAGTAGGAAGTTAGAAGTAGGAAGTAGACAGTATAAGTCAGGCGGCGCGGCCGCGATTATAAAACTTCCTACCGACTACTTCCTACTGTCTACTAACTAAAAGAAACTTCCCTTCACGCCGACAGCAATCGTCCACTGCTGGCCGATATCGCTCCAGTCCGGTGCGTTCCACTTTTTCATGGGAGATTCGTCATATTCATTGTGAGCGTTTGCGCCACCCGCCTTGTCATGAATCGGGAGCGAGAACGCGAGGAACACCGGGAAGTCCGGATTCGAGAATTCCAAGCCATAAACAAGCGACATAGACCACGCCTGGTGATCCGGGTCCGGCCTCGGGTCATATTTCCCAACAGATTCAGAAGAAATCCATGCCACACCCAGCGGAATCGAGAAGTTCAGACCGAACGATTGCACGATACCGGAACGTCCACGATAACCATAAGCGATAGAACCGCCAATGGAGGGAGGTGTAAATGCACCAAGGTCATTCTCGCCATACGGCTTGAAGCGGTACTTGAAACGGTCCCCATGTTTATTGAGATTACTCCAGTAGCTGTCGTTAAATTCATTTTCGCCCGAGAACAAGTGCATCGCAAACGGGTGCGTGTAGCTCAAGCTATAGAGCCAAATTCCCTTGTCCGTATCGCGGCTGTAGTCCCAACCAAGCGTAAGCGAGTAAAGCCCGCTCCCTTTCTGGAAACTGCTCGGCAAGATTTCCTTTCCAGCATCCGTACCGCGCTTGATGTCGTACTGCCCTGTCGGGATCGTGAGCGATGCCGAAAGCGATGCCGCACCGCCACTGCCTATCGTCTTCGAAAAATCAAACGAGATATCGCCAAGCCCGCCCGTGCTACGGTCAGCCGGATTCTGGTTGCTGCGATACTGCACTTCCCCACGATGGCTCATGAAAGGAACCGTCACACCCACCTTTGTATCCCATGTCGGCTTGATGGAAAAATGCGGATTCACCGAAAGAGCCGAAAAGTTTTGCCCAACATTGTATTTCGTAAAGACTTCCGCTTCAAGGTATCCGCCCGAAACGCCTTGGCCAATCCACTTGATGCCATCGCCAGAACCGCCTCCGGAACCGCCGGCACCGCAACCGCCAATAGACTCCCACGGAGTCGCTGGAGCCACAGGAGAATTAAAGCCCGCATAAAAAGCAACCGCAACAAGTGCGACAAGAGAACAACCTTCAATCAAAAAATTCTTTTTCATGTCGAACCTCACGGAAGCTTAAGCAAATAAGCGTTGTCAGTACCAGTCGCCAGGAATTTTCCATCAGGAGAACGTCCACCCATCATTGGAATCGGAGCAATCTCCTTATTTTCCCCCACCCATTCCACAGCGAGGTCAGCCGGAGCCCCAGCCGTTAATCGAATTTCACGCATCACCGTGCGGCCTGCAGAACCATCTTGAGCAGAAGCCTCCATCAAATTAACTCTGTTCTGCATCCTTGAACCAGCCGGGAACTCGGTCCACAACACAAAGAGTCTCCCGTTAAACGCAAACCAATGCGGTTGTGCCGGCTCTGACATCATGTCTTTTGTGCGTTCAATCTTTACCGGCTTCGAATCCTTGGAAAGCTCCTGGACATAAGCCTCCCAAGTTTTTTCATCGGATTGCATCGTCATGTTGTAAACCACAAAATTTCCATCCGGCGAGATGAGCGGACTATCAATCCTCCAGTCACCACGATCCACAGGTTTGTTGAGCTTAATAGCCTTCTCTTTACCGCCATTCGCAAAATCGATAAACACGATATCCAGAGGATGATTCTCCGTTCCATCGACATAGGTTAAGCGCACTTCTTTCGTTCCAAAAAATCCCTCAACGGTAGAGGCGTCACCATCTTTTTCGGTTTCTGCCGAAGGTTTCACCCACACATGCGGAGTCGCTTCCGAAATAATATTTTTCTCGAAAAACCAAAACCTTTTCTTATCCGACATGCGAACAGCAAAAATCCCGAAATCCTTATTATGGCAAGCAGTGCTACCATCTATATCATACCCACGCAAGGCAACAATGAAATTCGCATGAGTACTCCATTCCGGATCCTGGAATTCGCATTCGCCCTTGGACCGCATAAAATACCACTTCACATTATTTGCAGTATCCACAACAGTCAAACGATCGTGTAGATCCAACCCATCAGCCTGATGCAATGTGTAAACACTATCCGGGGCATTTACATTCAACGTGCCACCAAAATTCAACCACAGCATCGAAGCAGGATAGTTCACCGTATCTTGCGAGACCGATGGATTGCAAACCTGCTGGTCTTTATTTATGGGATAGATTTTCCCAATCGCAGAAATTTTGTCGGACTCGGAAACTTCAGTAGTTTCCGCAACAAACGGATCAGGGCTATAGCACGCCAAAAGCGTAAGGGACAAGAGTCCCAGAAATAAGGAATTCTTTTTCATCAATATGCAATATAGTTATTAGTCACTAGTTAATAGTTGCTAGATAACTGCAAATAGAGGTAAATCTAGTTAGAATTCTGAATTCAAAGATCCAAATTCCCCATTAGCCGTTTTTTCTAGCTTTCTTGAACTTTTCGCGGATTAACTGCAAGTCGTGCTGGTACGGGTTCCGCATAAAATCGTCAAACGCCCACGCCGTCGGGTGGAAAACGCCCTTCGCATACGTCAAAAGCATATCGAGCCAAACGCCCTTACCCGCATAAAGTTTGAAAGGTCCACGTTTGTAGCTCGGCAGCACAACCTTGTCCATGTCCATATAGCCAATGTCAATATTCACATGGCGAAGTTCCGGCGCATCTGCCGAAGCCGTCGTGAGTTCCAGCGCATTGCTGCGATCCTTTTCTTCGGCAATCGTCTCCGGCGGGATTTCACGCTCGAACGAGACCACACCGCGATACAAGTCGTCACCCATCTCGGGCTTGTAATAATCCGTCTTGTCAAACGCAAAGAGGCGCCCTTTATGGCGAATTTTACCCCATGTTTTTTCAAGGAGTTCAATAACATTCGGGTCCCATTCGGAACCCTTTTGCAACACAAACGCAATCAACTGCGCATTTTCAGAAAATTGAGAAGCTTTCATTTTTTAATGCGGGAAAATCATCAACGACGAACGTATAATTTCCATCTGTTGTTTTGAAAAAGAAATCACGCCCACTTTGTCAAGCGTCACAGGAAACATTATGTTATATTTATCTGGGCACGAATGTAAGTCCAATTCAAGAGCATAATCATCGGCTCCTTCGCTGCTCTTATAAAGGGTATTTCTAGGACTAGAAAAAACATCACAAAACGGAGTATCCTTCAAACCGTCCTCGACATTCGACAAATCTTCAATAACGCCGTCGTCGTCTTCAACATCGTCAAGCAGTCCCAAGTCACGCTTTGTGGTCGAAGTATGCCTAAGTCCAAAGAAATGTCCTGTTTCGTGAAGCGCAGTTATAATAATATTATACGACGAAAGCAACTCATACCCATTACCCCTTTTAACATACTCACCAATCACAACTGAGCTCTGTTTGCCGGCCCCTAAAATTCCCGAAAATATACGAGAATACCCCATGACATCTTTATTTTTTATGCTATGGACAAGAACAATGTTCAGCGCATTGCGAAGTCCTTCTTCGGGCCAGCCAGCCAGTTCACTAACAAACATATCTTCAGAACTGATACCAGCCACCCACGGTTGATCACCCGGATAATACGGGCCCAAAGTTGGGTGATTGTGGGCATAGCGAACATAAAGGGTATCGATAGTTATGCCGTAATATTTTTCACGAAAAAGTTTTAGCATGTCGCTCGCCAGCTCATCAATATTTTTGCCGTCAAGCGTTTTATCCATAGAACCCACGACAATCAAATTAATCGAGATATGATCGCTATAAGAACCGAATCCCTGAAATCTGATGTTGTTTACTTTGCCCTTGTAATACTCTCCGTCCACGCCAAGCGAAGTAAGCCAAATCGACATTTTATTTTCTTCGCAAGTAAAAGAATATACATAGCGGTTCCCAACAACCGTAGGCGATAAAGTTCTAATCCTTGAAGACCCTACAAGATCTTTTGAATATGCCAAGTCATAAGTGCGGAACAACTGCAATTCTGGAGCCGGCTGAGTCGAATCAATATCAAAAGAAAGTGTATAGGACGCTCCCGGATGGACCACAAGCGCAATTCCCCGAGCCAGATTAACCGCTGCAGAGTCATTTTTGGCAATGTCGTTCGGATAAAGTTTATGAGCTATCGGGCGACTCGAATCAGGCGAAAGCACTGAACCACCATCAGCATCAACAGATTCTGAGCATGAAGTAAAAAAACTTGCACAAAAAATGCAAAGAAAAGCCCACAACAACTCTTTTTTACAAAACTTTTTCATAAACTCCTAATCCAAAAACTCCTCTAAAGCGTGTATAAAATACAGACTCATTTAAAATACAAAAGAAATAAGAAAATGAATAAAAATATCAAAGAAAAAATATTTAAAGCATTTCATGAGCTAATTGCACCTCTAGACGGGAAACCAGCCCTTGTGAGCGCGATCATTCTAACCGTCACTTTGGCTTCTCTGGATAGGCCCAATTTCGCCATATTCCTACTTGGAATGGTGTTTTTACTCACACATTCTTTCCGGCGACACCTGCAATGGGTGATTTTTATTTCAATGGCCGTCGGAATTGTCGTCCATGAGGGGATTCCGAGTTTTGGAACACTTTGGGGAAATGAAAAAGGCGCTCGGGAATACGCGGGGGAATGCGCAGAAAAAGGCGTGGGAGATTGTGACGGTAAATACGCGAAAATAAGCAATTTAGGCTGTGGAAAAATCGAAATGCGCCTGCCGCGCCCCAAGGGAACTGCATTTATCATCAACGTTTCGCAAGAAAAAATCAGAAATACCGCAAATTCATTCGAAGAGACTCGCGATATTCACTACAAAGTGCGATTGACCGAAAAGCGGGACATGCCGAACCTTCCTGAACCCGGCGATTCCATTTGCTACGAAGCTTCTTGGTACCCCGTTACACCGCCAACGGTTCCTGGAGCATTCGACACGCAAGGTTGGTTAAAGTCCCAGAATCTCGCCGCCTACGGAAAATTCAAGCACTGGGTATCGTACCCTGGCGATAGGACTTTCGAGAGGAGTTTCTTCAAGTTCCGACAATTTTTGCAAGCGCGATTTGCAAAATTCCTCGATCCTGCCGAAACAGGACTCTTGATGGGGCTTTTGGCGGGCGACCGCTCAGGCATTCCAGAGGTTTTGCGAAGCGATTTTCAGCGTTCGGGGCTTGTGCATGTGCTTGCCATCAGCGGTTTTCACGTTGTTTTGCTCGCTGGGATGCTCATGGTATTCCTCAAAGCGACAGGACTTCCGCATAAAATCGTCATTTTCATTGCCGTGGCGCTCCTCGCGGTTTACGTCCCCGTAACAGGCGGCTCGCCTGCCGTTCGTCGCGCCGTCATGATGTTTGCCATCCCGCAAATCGGAACGTTATTCGGAAAACCGGCCAACACGCTCAACAGCTTAGGCGTCGCGTTGCTCCTCATCATTTTGCCGGAACCCAGCGTCATCTGGAATCCAGGATTCCAGCTTTCTTTTGCAGCCACCGCAGGCATCATCATCGGAACGCCGCACAACCCGACAAAATATTTACCCGAAAGCCTTAGCCGCAACAAGCTTTGGCAAAAAATCCAAGCATTCGCGATTGACCCCACGTACGTTACGCTCTGCGCCACACTCGCCACGGCACCTTTTTTGATTCATCACTTCAAGACACTCTCGCCGTTCGCCTGGTTCGGAAACATCATCATCGTGCCCGCCATTTCGCTCGGCATGCAAGCGGGGCTTTTCGCGCAGCTCTCCCCCATTGACTTTATCAGCGGCACATTCTGCGCCGCCGCACGATTCTTTTTGCGGCTCGCCTCGCTCCTCACGCGCATACTCTCGGACAGCGCCGCCGCCTCGATGACCGTCGGGCCGTTTTCGCCACCGGTATTGCTCGCGCTCGGATTCTTGATTTTACTTTTGCCGATTTGCCGCAAGAATTACCTCGCCCGCAAATACGCTTTTTTATGCATGTTAGCCGGCGCCGCTTTGTTCTCATTCGAAAGCTACCGCGAAGTTCTGCACCCGTCGTGGACGCTTACGACCATCGATGTTGGGCAAGGCGATAGCCATCTTGTCAAGGCGCCATCCGGCAGGCATTTTCTCGTGGACGCCGGCGACAACAGCAGGCAAGATTCCGGCAAAGACATCATCGTTCCCTTTTTGCACCACATCGGCGTGCGAGAACTCGATGCTTTAATCATCACGCACCCCGACAAGGACCATTTCGGAGGCGCCCTTTCGCTATTAAAAATGTTCCCCGTCAAGGAAATATGGGCGAGCAAATGTTCGCTAAAAGAACGCAAACCCGACTGGCAACAAGTCCTCCGCGAAGCAAACAAACGCCACATCCCGATTCGCGACGTACACCGCGGCCTCCTTTGGAAAGAAAACTTCTTTGAAATTCGAACGCTCCACCCTGTCGAAAACGTCTGCACCGAAGCAAACGAAGGAAGCATAACGCTGCGACTCAAGGGACTTGGGCATTCAGCCATCCTCACCGGAGACCTAACCACCGCCGGAGAAAAAACTATTATGAAAACCGACGTTTATCTGAAAAGCGACGTGCTGAAACTCGGACACCACGGTTCCAAAACATCGAGCAGTCTACCGTTCCTGACCGCCGTTGCCCCCACGTACGCCATCATCCCAAGCGGTCGCAAGAACAGGTTCCGCCACCCGCACAAACAAGTGACCGACCGCCTCGATTCGCTAAACATTCCCTACATCAACACCGCCAAAAAAGGGACGATAACATTCACGTTCGTCCCTGATTCAGTAAGCTATACAACGATGTGGTAAATTGCGGCTTCGCCGCAGTTACTAGTTACTAGATACTAGTTACTAGCAAAACGTCATCCTGACACCGAAGGTGGAAGGATCCAGTAAAGTCAGTTGATAGAACTTAGTGATGTCATTCTGGAGAGAGCCTTATTCAAATGCGAAGCCATTAATGTCTTTAGCCCCGAATTAAGGTTGGTGAGCCTGTCGAACCACCGAGCCGGGAGACCGATAGGATCCAGTAAAGTTTAGTGTTTAAGAGTTAGGTTATAGGGACTAATCTTAGAAAGATAAGCTATTTACTTGTTCCAGCGCCCCCTATCTGGAAGAAAAATTTGCACTTAAAATCATCTGCAAAATTTTTCTCCAAACGAACGCCGGCTTCAAAATAACCTGTTCGCATTGGGGACCACCGCAAACCAATATCATTCACGTATGTAAAACTGCGCAAATGAAATCCTCGTTCATAAATAACATGAGTGATAATATGACTTTGATCCGTCAATCCCAACCATGATTTAGGAACTAAAGGGATATAAAGGTTTCCGCACCAGGCATATACAGGGACTCCTAGAAGTATATAGCCCAACACTTCTAGAACCTCATTTGAAGGAGAATATCCATCAAACGCCCATACAATCAAGCCCACCACTAAGGCTCCACCCAAGGAAAATAGAGCCTCGTCAGAAACTTTATTTGGATCAATGCTAACATGAAGCGGATCAAATCCAAAATAGACATCAAATAAATTGCCTATATGGAAAGCGTCCGCTTCAGTCCCTGAACGAATATCAAACAGAGATATTTCCGCAGTCGTCGGATACACATAAGAAGCATGAAAAGTCATTCCATAGGGCAAATAGCTTTCTTTGACCGGTTCTTTGCCCATGCCATTACAGCAAAGAAAAAGAACTAGCAAGCCTATAAGGATTCTTTTCATACAATCTACAAAAACAACTTTATATGCGACAAATCTTACTTCTTCAAGCAATCGAGTGCAGCGACGTGCAACAGTCCATTCGATGCGATACTCGTGAACCCTTCGTAAATGGGCGCCGTCGGCTTACCACTTGCATCAAAGAGTTCCATCTTGCCATCTATCGTGCTGAACTTGCCACCCGCTTCTTTCATCAAAAGCGGGAACGGTGCGATATCCCAAAGCGATACGATCGGATCCACCATGATTTCGGCACGGCCAGCCGCTACAAGATAATACCCATAGCAATCGCCCCAGCCGCGATGCAAGCGAGCGCTACGACGGAGCTTCGTAAAGCCTTCACCAAAGCCCTTGTCTTCCATCGTGTTAACAGTTCCCGAAAGCACAAGCGCATCGCTCAACTGCGACACCTTCGAAGCGTGGGCTTCGCGACCATCCAAGAATGCACCGCCTCCGTTGACCGCCCACACGGCGCTCTTCATCGCCGGCAAACGAATCACGCTTGCAATCGGAACGTTCTTGTGGTAAAGCGCAATCAGCGTTCCGAACAACGGCACACCATGAATAAACGACTTCGTACCGTCAATCGGGTCAATCACCCACTGGAATTCCGCATCAGGACTTTCAATGCCAAATTCTTCACCAATGACGCCAAAGCCGGGCGTTTCCTTGGCCCAGAATTTGCGCGCAAGTTCTTCGGTACCCTTGTCTGCAATTGTCACCGGAGTCTTGTCTGCTTTCCATTCAACGCCTACGTTGTTCTGGTAGTACTTGAGGATGTTTTCTTCGGCAAGTTCCGCCGTTTTGAGAGCAATCTTCAAGAGTTCCAGATTTTCAGGAGCAACTTCATCCCTTGCAATTCGATTTTCCGTTTCGAACATGCGATCTCCTAGCCGACCCACTTTTTAACAAGCGAAACAAGCAGTTCATTTTCTTCGGGCTTGCCTACTGTAATACGGATGTGTTCCGGCATGCCAAAGCTCGTAAGCCCGCGGACAATCATCCCGTTCTGTTCCAAGAACGAAACAAGTTCCTTGGCCTTATCGCCAATGTGAACGCAAATAAAGTTCGCCTGCGTCGGGAGCACCTTGAAACCAAGAGCCGTAAATTCGCGGTTCAAGTATTCAAACCCAATAGCGTTGTTCTTGCGCGTTGCTTCAACGTGGTCCGTATCAGCAAAAGCGGCAATCGCCGCCACCTGGGCAGCCTGGTTCACGTCAAACGGCGGCTTGATTTTCCACATGTGGCGCACAACTTCAGCATTCGCAATCGCATAACCCACGCGGAGTCCAGCCAATCCATAAATCTTACTGAAGGTGCGGTTGATGAACAAGTTCGGGAACTCGTCCAATGCAGACGCAAGCTTCGGGAAATCCGGAGCCGTTGCAAATTCCGCATAAGCCTCGTCCAAGAACACGAGAACGTTCTTCGGCACTTTAGCGAGGAACGCACGAATTTCAGTTTCGGTGTAATAGTGACCGGTCGGATTGTTCGGGTTACAAATGAACACCACGCGAGTCTTTTCGTTGATAGCCGCAGCAAGCTTATCAAGGCTTGCACGTTCTTCACCCTCGCCCACACCAATAAAATCAGCGCCGTTCGAAAGCGTCGTAAACTTGTAGACCGAGAACGTCGGCGTCACACCCACGCAATTATCACCCTGGCGGATAAATGCCTTACCCACCATGTCGATGATTTCATCAGAACCGTTGCCAATGACAATCTGGTTTTTGTTCACACCAAATTTTTTTGCAATATCGTCAATCAACTTCGGAGCATCGCCACGCGGGTACAAGTGCAAGGAATTCGCAATTTCATGGAACGCTTCCACCGCCTTCGGAGAAGCGCCAAGCGGGTTCTCGTTAGACGCAAGCTTTACAACATTCTTAAGACCATAACGTTCACGAATTTCGTCGATGGACTTGCCAGGGACATAATCGGAAAGTTTAGAAAGTTCTGGACGCGGATCGACCACAAATACCTCCATTTTAACGCGTGTAAATTTAGCTTTTACCAGAGGATTTATCTAACTTTGATAATCATGAAGCACATTCTTTGCCTACTATTTGTCTTTTTAGCGACCAACGCTTTTGCACTCGACCACATGTGGGACATGAGGTACACCTTCGGCCCCGAAAGCCGTCCATCCCCAAAGATCGGTCTCGGTATCGGCATCCGCAGTCCCTTCAACTCGAACGTCCTCTTCCCCATCAACTTTACAACCCGACTGAACAAGCAATTCGATGTCGGCGCAAAACTCGATATCAACACATACAACCAATTAAACGAAACTAGGACAGCCCTTGACCTTGGCGTTCGTTACCGCTACAAGCCAAGTTCTTTCCTCGCCTTCGATGGCTACCTGGACTTGAGCGACATCAGCGCAAGCGCAATCGTATTCACCATCGGAACACAACAGTTCATTGCAAAATGCTTCGCCAACTATTACGAACTCCGCGCGGGATTCCTCGACGGAGCAACAATGTATAACGGCGAAGAAGGTTACGTCAAGTTTTCTGGCGCCATGATTCCGACACTTGTTTTCGGACAAATGTTCCGCATTTTCCTTGAAATCAACACGTCGGCAAGTATAGGAAATCTCCGCGACGACTTTATGCTAGACATTATTCCGAAGTTCGAACTGACATTCGGCGGCACGCACATCCGCATTGACTTCGGCGTCGGCGTAATGCAAGAAAAGAACAATGATGTAAAAACCATTGCTCTTTACGTTATGACAGCATTGTAGTAGGAAGTGGTTAGTAGACAGTATGCAGTAAACAGGAATGCAAAAAGAAACGTTCTTGTCGCAATCCTAACCACCAACCACTAACCACTAATCACTACTTCACCACAAACATTCCGTTCTTGTAATCGACTACAGCAGGCTTTGCCGCACTCACGGTTCCCGAGAGGATTGCATGGCTCAACGGACGTTCTATGTTGCGTTCGATGTAACGCTGGATCGGGCGAGCACCGAATTCCGGCTGGTAAGCACCTTCCGCAATCGCATCAAGCGCCGCATCCGAAAGCGTAAGCACCAAGTCCTGACGGGCAGCGCGGTTCGCCAAATCTGCAAATTTGAGTTTCACGATTTCGCGAATCTGCTTTTTCGAGAGGCTCTGGAACACAAGCACTTCGTCCAAGCGGTTCAAGAATTCCGGGCGGAAGAACGCGTGCAAGTCACCTTCGACATCAGCAAGCGCAACCTGCGGCGGTTCACCGTTCTTTGCACTAGCCGCACTCAAGCGGAACTTTTCGGCACCCAAGTTCGAGGTCATCAAAATCAAGGTGTTCTTGAAGTTCACCGTACGACCCTTGCCGTCCGTCAAACGACCATCGTCCAACACCTGCAACAGCGTATTAAACACGTCCGGGTGCGCCTTCTCGATTTCATCGAGCAAAATCACGCAGTACGGATGCGTACGCACAGCTTCGGTCAGCTGGCCGCCTTCTTCGTAACCCACGTATCCCGGAGGAGCACCGATCAAACGACTAACGCTATGCTTTTCCATGTATTCGCTCATGTCGATACGGACAAGCGCATTTTCGCTATCGAAAAGTTCCACAGCCAAAGCCTTTGCAAGTTCCGTCTTACCCACGCCCGTCGGGCCCAAGAAGAGGAAACTTCCAATCGGCGCATTTTCACGGCTTAAACCGCTACGGTTACGCAAAATCGCTTCGGACACGGCTTCAACAGCTTCGTCCTGGCCAATCACGCGGGCATGCAAACGTTCATCCAAGTGCAACAACTTTGCCTTTTCGCCTTCGCAAAGCTTTGTCACCGGAATACCCGTCCAACGGCTCACCACAAGCGCAATCGTCTCTTCCGTGACTTCTTCGCTCAAGCCGCCTTCTTCGGCACTCTTGCGGAGCGCTTCGGTCTTTTCGGCAAGTTCCTTCTCGATGTTCACAATCTTGTTGTACTTGAGTTCCGCGGCACGATTCAAGTCGTAACGGGCTTCCGCCTGTTCCATCTCGTCCTTCGCAGCCTTCAATGATTTCTTCAAGTCCTGCACTTCGGCAAATGCGGCACGGCGGTCTTGCCAGCGTTCCTGCATTTTCTTAACCTCGGCATCAGTACCCGCAAGTTCTTCACGGAGCTCTTTCAAGCGCTTTACGCTGTTTGCGTCCGTTTCTTTTGCCAAGGCCTGCTCCTCGATTTTCATCTGGAGTTCCTTACGCTGCAAGGTATCGAGCGCTTCCGGGACCGTGTCCATCTGCGTTTTCACAAGGCTTGCCGCCTCGTCAATCAAGTCAATAGCCTTGTCCGGCAAGAATCGATCACTGATGTAACGATTCGAAAGTTTCACTGCAGCCACGAGCGCGTTGTCGTGCAGACGTACGCCATGGTGCGCGTCAAAGCCTTCCTTAATGCCACGCAAGATGGAAATGGCTTCGTCTTCGCTCGGTTCCGAAACCTGCACCGGCTGGAATCGACGTTCCAAAGCAGAATCCTTTTCGATGTACTTGCGGTATTCCTGAGTCGTCGTCGCACCAATGCAATGGAGTTCACCACGAGCAAGCTTCGGCTTTAACATATTGCCAAGGTCCATCGAGCCTTCGGTCTTGCCGGCCCCCACAATGTTGTGGAGTTCATCGATGAACATAAGCGTGTTGCCATCTTCTTCAATAGCGTCAATAACCGCCTTGAGCCTTTCTTCAAAGTCGCCACGGTATTTTGCACCCGCCATCAACGCAGACAAATCAAGCGCAAAGACCTTCTTGCCCTTCAACGCATCCGGCACGTCACCGCGGTAAATACGTTCGGCAAGGCCTTCGACAATAGCAGTCTTACCCACACCCGGTTCACCGACCAAGCACGGATTGTTCTTTGTCTTACGGCTCAAAATCAAAATCACACGACGGATTTCTTCTTCACGGCCAATCACCGGCGAAAGCTTTCCGTCAGCCGCCATTTCGACAAGTTCACGACCGTAGAGTTTCAGCGGAGACTGTTCTTCGGCATTCGCGGCACCCGCAAACGGGTCCGAAAGCCAAGTTTCCACCACTTCTGTAGAACCAAGCGCATCGGCAAATACCTTCGAAAGCGCACGGTCGCCCGAGAACTTCATGAGCGCCACCAGCAAATCACCCGGCGTGACCATTCGGCTGACCTGACGCGCCGCCTGCACAGCCGCACGCAAAATACGGTTCAAGTCGCTATCCGGTTCCACATCCGGGTTCACGCCTTCCATGCGCGGGATTTTCTGGACAAACGGTTCCAAACGGCCACGGAGTTCGTTCGTCTTGACGCCCTTGGATTTATAGAGTTTCTTCAAGGTCGCATCGGGACCTTCCACAAGGCCAACGGCCAAATGCGCCGCACCCAAGTAGGAATGCGAGCAACGGTCGCGCAAACTCTGCGCTTTTGCCAAAACCTTTTCTGCATCGTTAGTAAAATCGGACATTTTATCCTCGCTTTTCTTTTTTCCCCATCCCTATTGCAAACCGCGTGCCAAAAGTCCCCAAACATTCCAAAATCGCAAATTTCAACGAAAAAGTGGCAATTTCAGCCGTTCCAGGCCCCCCACCTATTCAAAAAATAACACGGTAGCGTTTCAAAAGCAACGATTCAGAGGATTTTTTTGAAACAGCCCCAAAGCGGCATTCCCAAAAGCCGCGTAGTTCGACGAGCTCACCAACCGAGTTCACCAACCTTAGCAGGAACCACCTCACTCATTTATCACAACGTGCTAGCCTACAGTCTCACCGTTTCATCGCACATTTCGCAAACCGCAGTACGGTGCGTCACGAAAATCATCGTCTTTTCCGGAAAAGCCTCAAATAAATGGCGGTAAAGTTCCGCTTCGGTTTCCTCATCCAGCGAAGAACTAATTTCGTCGAACAGCAAAATGTTGCCTGGGCGCAAAAGCCCACGGGCAATTGCAATACGCTGCGCCTGGCCTTCGCTAAGCCCATGCCCGCGTTCGCCAATTTCGCAATCCAGGCCATTCGGCAAATCATTCACAAATTCAGCACAAGCAATATGCAATACACGACGCATTTCTTCTTCAGTCGCATCGGTTTTTGCCAACTGCAAATTGTAGCGCACAGAGCCGTTCATCAGCGTGTTGCCTTGCGGCACATACACAAAATTCGAACGAGTCTCTTCCGAAACATCCACAACGGATCCATTCGAATAAATTACCATGCGACCGCTATCCGGCTTTACAAAACCGAGCAAAAGCCTGAACAAAGTCGTCTTGCCTTTACCAGTCTCGCCCATAATTGCAGCCTTGCTCCCGGGCATAAAATCGTGCGAAAAATTACGGACTATTTCGCAATCCCCACCGGCATACCCAAAGCGCACATTCTCAAACCGCAAGCCAAGGCGCCCGCGCAGTTCCTTTAACATTTTATCGGGCCGTTCTGAATGCGATTCCAAAGACATTTCAGAGGGAATTTTTCCGCACTCGTCCCCATGCGTTTCATCCGCGCACTCCCCTGCATCATCCGTGGCCTTTTTCTCCAGTTCATCCAATCGATCAATGCTAGCGGTCGAATGCACCAATTGCGGCACCATCCCAAGCAACGTCAAAATCGGGTGCTGGATTTGCCCAACCAACTGCAAAAAAGAAGTCATCACACCAAACGTAATCGTCCCATCGCGCAGCCCAAGCCCGCCCCAAATAAAAGCTAGCAAATAGCCAAGTCCAAACGCAGAACCAATCGCAAAACGCGCGACCGTCGTAAAACGAGTCCGCCGCAGCACATCGCGTTCAAGCTTATTTTGTTTTAAACCAAGCCGTTCCATCACCCAGCTTTCGCTTTCGAGCGAACGCAACACGGCATTGTATTCCACGCCTTCTTGCACCTGCATCTGGATGCGGCTTTCGCCCTCGCGGATGTCCAACGTCATCTTGCGCAGCTTGCGCGAAATCAGCTTACCCACCACGACCATCACAGGCGTAAGCAACAGCAGCGCCCAAGCCAGCCGCGCATCAAACCAACGCATCAAAAGGAACGCACCCACAAGCTGGATTCCCGTCACCGCCATCTGCGGGAGCGTATCAATCACCGAAGTCGATACCGTTTCGATATCCTTCGAAAGCCTCGACGACACATCGCCCGAATGCAATTCATGCCCATCAAAAAGCGGTCGCTTAAACAACGTGCCAAAATAGAACAGCCTTAGCGCATTAGTCATTTTCACCGTAGCCGATGCGGTCATGTAATAATACAAGAGCCTAAGGACAATCGTCCCCACCACAGTAAAAACAAGGAACGCAATCATACGCACAATATCATCTTGCGATCCAGTGCGTATCGTTTCGTCAATAAACCGCTTGCTGAGCCATATCATCAAAAGACCGCATGCCACGCGTGCGATCCCCGCGAAAATGCGAGCGACAATATTTACGCGAAAGCCCTTTGTTCCGCGCCACAGCCAAGCGATATATTTCATTCGAGCACGTTCACCTTTTGCCATTCGGCGACAATCGCAGCCACATCGGCCTTAGCCTGTTCTGCGCTAACGTCGTATTCGCCGCAAAGCGCTTCAGCAAGGGAATCCACCGCAAAATCACCCATTTCTTCAGCTTTTTTCCAAAGCCAAGCCGCCGTTTCGTTCAAGCAAAGGAGGCGTCCAAAATCGAGAGCACCAATACCTTCACCCATAATCACCTGTTCACCGCACACATCGCGCAGCACAAAACCTTTCTTGATTTTCATTTTTTTATCTTCCTATAAATCCATAGTAAATAACGTCTAACCGGTAACAGAATATACCATATTTTTGCAGCGATTCGGTATTGCCAAGCCGCCATAGCGTATTTTTTCCCATTCGGTTTTACAACGCAAATCACCTTGGCACAAACATCCGATACTTCACAATGTTCCCGCAAAGCAAGATTTCCATCACCCATGAGCACCACATGCTCGCCATCCAGTGCAACAATTCGATGTACAACGTAATGTTTTTCGGGTCCATTCGTTTTAACAAGAGCAAGCACCACATCGCCACGCTGTAAAGATTTCGGTTTTTCCAGAATGACGCTATCGCGCCCGCCCACGATAAACGGCAACATGCTCCGCCCGTTTACCGGAAACGTGACGCTTACGCCACTCTTGACCAGGCGAATCGCCTCGGCAAGAATCAGCGAGTCATCTTTTTTTCCCGAACCGTTCATGGCGCGGAATCCCCATTTTTGCGAACGACGGTTTTACAACACAACTTTGCAGCCGCTTCATCCGGTAGGCATTCTAAATACCACGACGGAACACTAGCCACAAGAGCGTTTTGCGTTTTATGCAATCCATCGGCCATTTCTTTATTCCATCGCATTCCTGAAATACACGGCAAAATGGCAGCGTATGCCGCCACACCTTTCAACGGCGAAATCCTATTGAACGGAGCTTGCGCAAGCAACACAAATCCGCCCATTTCCATTTCGACATTTTTGTAGCAAGGCGTCTTACCGCTCCACGGCGAGCCGAAAACTTTAGCAATCGGTTTTCCATCCGAATTTTTGAACAAACGCACTACAGGATTATCGTCATTAAACAGCTCGGAGCCCTCGTTGTACTTGAGCCAGAGCCTTGCATGGGTGCTTTTACCCGTTCCGCTCTTGCCCAAGAATAAATAGCCAAGGCCATTGTAACGGATTCCCGCCGCATGGAACAACGCCGTATCCAATTCAGACGTTGCAAGCGCAAACAAAACCATCAACGAATTGTTCAAAGCAAAAACATGCTTTCGCTGGACATCATCAACCGACATCGCCAAAACATCTCTCGGAGTCAAATATAAAGCGGACTGTTTTAGCGTACTATCGCAAACCAAAACACCCGTAGATATGCCGAACAATAAAAATTCAAAAACGAGCAATCCATCAGCAGTACGCCCGCAAATAATAGATTGACCTTCTTCATCCTGACGGATTTCTTCGGTGTATCTGGGCGCGGTAGCTTCTTGCACGGCAACCGAAAATACAGGATTTTCACACAAATCAACCGCAAATGGAGCGTAATTACTCATTTGCGATAAAATTTCATCGCCGGTTTCTACCGCAAAAAAATGTTCTGCAACTTTAAAAAACTTCTTAATCATCGAGCTTCTTTTTTTACAAATTTAGAGTGAGACAAATCCCAAAGCGACAATCGCCGCAATTTAATCCTAACAGAAATAGATCTAGCAAAACGTTTCCAGTATTCCAATTCGCACATTAAAACATCAACAGGAGCAAACCAAAACACATGCAGATTACGCCAACGATGCTTCAAAAAGCGAACAACAAAGTTCCTTGAAAATTCATTCAACGAATCCGTTGCATAAATGCCAAAATTACCGCCTTTTTGTATTAAGGATAGCATTTTTCGGCCAAGTTTTTCATCAGGTTTGCAAAGCATCATGTGTTCATCGAGTTCAAACACGTAGCCCATAATCCACATGAGCGCCTTGCAAACTTTCAAAAGTCCAAAATTCGAAAGTTCCTTTGCAATTTCGCACCGATCATCCTCGGAAGAATGTTTCAGCAACATGCAGTAATCCAGAATTTGTTTTAGCCCTACACCATCCCTAATAAAATGAACATGAATGTGGGCCAACTGCATCGCAAGCGCAAACTTGATTGACGGAACATAAAAACCTTCGCAACTCCGTTCTACATTCCGGATTTCTTTTTCCAAAAAACACAAGAGACGCGAACTCGCAAACGGATTCCACGTGCCAAAAGACGGCCTGTAATGAACCTCTACGGGAATACCATTTTCTTCTGGATCCAAGTGAACATGGTGCGGTGCGTTTAAATCCCATTCATGAATTTTATACCCCAATTTTTTCAATATCGCAAAAACATGGTCGCGCCCGCCATCAACCCACAAGTCAATATCCCCGACCTGTCGCATATAGGGGTCCGGGTAAAGCAAAGCATTGGCAGGCCCCTTGAGCACCGCTGTTTTGCACCCTTGTACCGCAAACAATTCCGTAAGCCTAGCAGCTTCCGCATTCAAAAGCTTATTCTGCCCCTTGATGGTTTCCGCTTCGAGAGCCCAACGCAATACAATTTTATGAGGCGGCTGTAAATCATGAGGCAAACGGCAAATAGCCCTATAAACAACCCCTGTAACAAGTTGCTTGGCACATTCCGTATGTAGATTATCCCAAGATTCTGCGATCAGCTTATGCGAAAAAGAGCACGGCGAGCGTTCGTCATCTAGCGCTATCCGCAAAAGTTCATACAAAGCATCTTTTTCAAAGCGTTCCATCAATTCACAAATTAGTAAAAAAATGTGTAAAATAAAAAAAGAGGACTCCGCCATGGCGAAGTTTCAATTTTAGTTAAAGTGCAATTTTCCGACGTCGAACACGCTCGGGAATAAGCGAAATTGTTTTTACCCAGTAATTAGATTCCTTATAAATGTAATACCGGGGAGCTATCGGGAATATGCGCAAATTCTGAACACGGTCGTCGAACCAGCGCTTAAGCACATTACGACGATAAGCTTTTTTCGCCCCAAAATCGCCCTCTGCAAATGTAGACTTGTATAGGACTCTGCTATAAAATCTGCTAGGCTTGCAAAGCATTTTATCTTGAGGTAACTTGAAAACACGCCCAAGAACACCCATGATGGCGGCACAACCGCTTTTCATACCAATTTTTTTTGCAAACTCCCACGCATATTGGCGATCGGCCTCAGTTGAACGAGTCAGCAGTATATAATAATCCATATAATGCCTCAGGCTCACTCCAGAAAGCAACGCGTGTTTGAACAAATGAACTAATTGCATCAGCAAAGCAAATCGGATACTCGGGCTATAAAATCCTTCAGGCGTAAGCGTTACATTCTCAAGTTCAGGTTCAAGAACTTTTAGGACTTCGTCATAGGTTTTATTTAACCGAATCGCGTATGTTGCAGAAGTAGGCTTGTGATGAACCTCTACAAGAACACCTTTCTCGTTTATAAATTCAATGTCGTGATAATCAGGAGTTAAATGTTCAAGGTTTTGAATCCCCAGACTATGCAATAACTCCTGAACTTTGTCGTAACCGCCGGGAACATAGATGTCGATATCGCCGGGTTGCCTTGAAAACGGATCAGGATACAAGCGAGCGTTAGCTTGACCTTTCAAAATAGCACTGCGGAACCCGCGTTCGGCAAACAGTTGTGTGTAACGGGCCGATTCCTGATTCATAAGGCGGTTCTTGCCGCGGATAGCTTCGGCATCCCTCGCCCAAAGCAACATTAACAAATGCGGAGGCAGCGATTCCTTGGGCAAATGGGCAAAGGCATTATAAACAACCCCTAAAAGCGTTTGGCGGTGCGCCATTGTATAGAGCGACTGCCATTCTTCAGAAGTCGGAATATACGGAAAAACCTGCGAGAGCCCGAGAGACACTCGCAGGAGTTCACAAAACATTTCGTCAAGAGAATTTTTCAAGGCTTAAGCCTTGGGATTTGTAACATCGTCATTATTCATGCCAAAGATAACATTTTCCCTAGCAGAACCGGCCAAAAGGGTTGTCTTGTATTCGAAATCAATTGTATCCATCTTAGGAGTTTCGTATTCTTTTTTCTTCATAATTTTTGCTCCTTTTGACTAGTGCTTAATGACTTTCTTGTTGACGTACATGATTTTGTTCTGGGGCTTGCCGTTCAGCTTGCGGCCCTTGAGGTCATAGTAACGGTCCTGCATCTGGATGTCGCCGGTTCTGGTGTTCATCTTGCCGATGGACAATGTCCCGCCGTCCTTATCCAAGAAACGAACTTTGATGACATCCGGGAGAGTTTCCTCGGCTGCAACTTTACCCAAACCATACACAGGGCTAGCATTTTTACAGGTCAAGTAAGCACGCATTGGATAAATTGTCGCGCTGAGAGCTTTAACAAAAACACCATCAGCAGCATCGAAACCATAAAGGTTTTCCGCAGATCCCCAACTATTTTGCACATATGAACCAGTGAATTGCCAGCAAGTACTATTCAACGTAGTAGCATGTTCGTTATCGCCGGTAGACACAATTGTATAAGAACCTGAAGTTTTTTCGAAATCAAATCTTTGAGGAGTACCCGAGACCTCAACAATGTATGGAGTGTTCGCTTTAATTTCATCGGTACTTTTCATGTCAAGCGTGAACGTCTCCGGATTATAGCTCTCCGGGTAATAAGCAGCTTCCACCTTTCCTTCGCCCATCGTAAATTCCTTAGCTTCGTTTACCTTAACGGCCACCGGAAGCATAAGAGTGGAGTACGTTTTTGCAGCTGCATCACGAAAAACGACAATTTTATTAATCCCAGATAAATTAGAGGAAATATCATCATCTCCAATCAAGACTTTATTCGTAGTCCCCCTCGAAAACAGCTGCAATTCAGTATTAGCAACAGTAGACCAACCAGTCCCATCCGCTCCCCACGCAGCGGTTGTCCCCATCAGAGCGACTGTCGCCACGGCGGCAAAACGTGTCAGATGTAATTTTTTCATTGTTTTTCATCCTTCTTTTAAATTTCTAACAGAAAAATAGTTTAACGCGCTTGAACTTGCAATAGAAAATTCATAATTTCGTATATTTTTTGTAAGTTTTCATCTTTTCACCTTTCACAAAACGGAACAAAAAGTTCCAGTAGCGTAAAATTTTCACGTGAAAAAGCGTTGTAAAACTTTACATCGGAAAAGTACCAAAAACGACCATGAATATTCCAAAATAAACTATTTTAAGAATACAAAACCAAACATCCCATACACCAAAACAACGGCACCTCTCACGAGATGCCGTTGTTTCTTTTTTACATAGTTTTCTTGTTTTATTCGAAATCGTTTTGTACTTTACCTCGCGATGACAACCCATAATACTCAAAAGCCCTCTTACGAGGGCTTTTTCCTTTATAGGATTTTCAAAATTTTAGCTGATGGTCGCATCCCCGTCGTCCTGAGTGTAACGAAGGACCCAGTCAAATCTTGTACAGCAAAGCCCTCTTACGAGGGCTTCTTCGCATCGGATAATCGGCTACCGCCCTCCAACTGTTTTTGATGAACCTTCGATACTCAAAAGCCCTCTCACGAGGGCTTCTTCGTATCGGATAATCGGCTACCGCCCTCCGACTGATTTTGATGAACCTTCGATACTCAAAAGCCCTCTCACGAGGGCTTCTTCGTATCGGATAATCGGCTACCGCCCTCCGACTGTTTTTGATGAACCTTCGATACTCAAAAGCCCTCTCACGAGGGCTTCTTCGCATCGGATAATCGGCTACCGCCCTCCGACTAAGATTTGATCGACTTTAATAGACGGTTGCCCAACGGTTACTGGCACATGTCCCGACGAAGCGCCACAAACGCCAGCGGCTTGCTCAAAGTCCGACCCCACCATGCTGATTCTCGGCATGATTTCGTGGCCTTTGCCAATAAGAGTTGCACCTCGCACCGGTTCGCAAATTTTTCCATTACGGATAACATATCCTTCATCCACGGCAAAGTTAAACTCGCCCGTCGCCGGATTTACAGAACCGCCAGCCATGCGGGCAGCGTAAAGTCCGTTATCCACGCTAGCAACCATGGAATCGAGCGAATCCTTGCCCGGAGCGATAAACGTATTGCGCATGCGGCTTACAGGAGCATACTTGTAGCTTTCGCGGCGAGCACTTCCCGTGCGGGCAATGCCCACTTCCATAGCGCCCACGCGGTCGCTCATGTAAGTCTTCAAGATTCCGTTTTCAATCAGCACCGTGCGCTGCGTCGGAGTGCCTTCGTCGTCATACTTGAGGCTGCCCCATACGCCATCCATCGTGCCATCGTCAATGGCGGTAAGGCATGGCTGGCCAATTGCTTCGCCAAGCTTTCCGCAGAACGGACTTGCATTACGACGCACCGATTCCGTTTCAAGCGGATGTCCGCAAGCTTCATGGAAAATCACACCGCCAAAGCCATTCCCCATCACCACCGGCATCTGGCCACCAGCAATATAACCGGCATCCAACATGCGCAGCACGCGCTCGCCGCATACCGTGGCCAACGCTTCTGGAGAATAGTTTGTTAAAAGTTCGTAGCCGCCGAGAGCGCCCGGTGCTTCGTGCGTTGTCAATCGTTCCGTTCCGTCCGTTGCCGTCACGTTCACATTCACGCGCAAGCGACCGCGCGTCATTTCGAGGTGCAAGCCTTCGCTGTTCATAAGCGAAATCGAAGTGCAGCTATCTGTCACGCTCGCGCCCACTTGCGCAATCTTGGACGAAAGTGCACGAGCCGCTTTATCTGCACGGAACAAAAAATCCTGCTTCATGGACTGACCCAGCACACGCGGATCCTTATAGGCAGCAGCGTTAAAATCGCAAACGCGCTTTTCAGGTGCAAATTCAAAAGGCCTTGCGGCCGAGCCTTCCGCCCCCGCCGCTGCGGCAATGCGCCCGAACGCGAGCGTTTTCACTAGCTTTACCAGCGCCTCTTCGCTGTCGTCGCTCGTAAAGCCGTACAGGACTTCCGTCCCGTACAAAAGGCGAACGCCGATACCGTACTCGGTACCCGCGGTCGCGGTTTCAATCTGGCGATCTTTCAAGCCGAGGCTTGAACTGCGGGTTTCCTCTTCGAAAATTTCAACAAAGTCAGCCCCGGCACTTTTGCCAGCTTCAAAAATCTTTACGGCAACTTCTGGATTCAACTTATACCTCGCCGTTCATCTTCTTGCGCACAGGGATTCCGGCGGCAAGCATTTCGCTCTTGATTCCCGGCACAGTATAATCGCCAAAATGCACCATAGACGCGACCAGCGCAGCATCTGCACTCGTCTTGCGGAACAAATCTACAATGTGGTCCGGCGTTCCGGCACCACCGCTTGCAATCACCGGCACCTGCACCGCTTTTGCAATCATGTCGGTAATCGTGAGTTCGTAACCGTTCTTAACGCCATCCGTATCGATGGAGTTCAAACAAATTTCGCCCACACCAAGCTCTTCGGCTCGCTTTGCCCACTGCAAAGCATCGATGCCCATCGCCTGGCGACCGCCGCGAATAAACACTTCGTAACCGCTCGGAATCTTGTCCGATACGCCCACGAACTTCGCATCCATGCCAAGCACAATGCACTGGCGTCCAAAAGCCTTGGCACCTTCGGCAATGATTTCCGGGTGCAACACGGCAAGGCTGTTCACGCTCACCTTCTCGGCACCAGCCAAAAGCGCTTCGTGCATATCGTCCAGGTTGCGGATACCACCGCCAACAGCAAACGGAATAAACACGCGCTTTGCAATCTGGCGAATCATTTCCATGTCGCACGGACGATTCTCGGCACTCGCGGTGATATCGTAAAAGACGAGTTCATCGACACCATCATCACTGTAATGCGCTCCCATTTCTACGGGATCGCCAATGTCGATATTGCCCTTAAACTTTACACCCTTCGTGACCTTGCGGTTACGCACATCCAAGCAGACAATTAAACGTTTTGTGAGCATGTTATAAATGGATATTAGTCGTTAGTTGTTGGTCATTAGTTATTAGTCATTAGAGTTTATATCCGGCAACCAATGACCCTAGACCAAATTTTACAGGTTCTTCTCGATGGCACTCTTGAGCGTTGCCTTAGGCACAGCACCGACAACGTTACCCACTTCGACGCCATTCCTGAACAGCTTCATATTCGGGATGTTCGTGATGCCAAAGCGGCCGCAAATGTCCGAAACGCCTTCGTCATCAACGTTAATCTTCGCCACAACGACGCGACCATCAAATTCGTTAGCAAGATCTTCAACGATTGGTCCCATCATCATGCACGGACGGCACCAAGTAGCCCAAAAGTCAACAAGCACAAGTTGACCACTAGAAATAACCTGATCAAAGGATTCTGCAGTAAGATTTAAAGCAGCCATAAAAAATCTCCTATTTACCGATAGCAATATAGCAATTATTAGTATTTAGTGATTTGTGGTTAGTGATTAGTAGGCAGAACTTAGCCCGCTTCGCTCTTAGAATTTAGTTATTTTCTTTTAGAGCAAAAGGAGTGTTCTAAGTTCTAAGCTCTAACACACCTTCCGCATCTTCGCGCAATAGATAGGCCCGCAGCCATGGGCCTTGTCCGGCAAAATATGCACCCCAAGTTCAGTGCGGTCAGCGCCCTCCGGCAAGTCTTCAATACGAACAAATTCCATCATCTTGCGTTTTTTCAAGATCTTTGCCACCACGGCATCGTTTTCCAACGGCGAAAGAGCGCAAGTTCCGTAAATCAGCTCTCCACCCGGCCGAAGTGCATCTACCGCTGATGCCAAAAGCGAGCCCTGCTCCACCGAAAGGCGTTTCACACGCTTCACCGACCAAACTTCCAAATGCGCAGGAGCATTGAGCACATGCCTGTCCGACGAGCAAGGAGCATCAAGCAAAATACGGTCGTAACATTCTTTTTTGTGCATGCCGAACTTCACGCCATCGTAGCCCGTCACGTTAATAATCGAACGCCAAGACTGCGGCAAGGAATTTTCAAGAACATGCTGCAAGCGAAGCCTTCTGTCCGGCGAACGGTCGTTGCATTGAAGAGAGCCCTCACCCTTGAGCATCGATGCAATCACAAGCGACTTCCCACCCGGAGCCGCACACATATCGAGCACATCCATTCCAGGCTCAACGCCAAGCGCTTTAGCAGCAAAGACCGAAGCCTCGTCCAAAAAGTACGGTTCAAGCGATTCCCCAAACTGGAGCTTTGTCGCGCATCCTTCGCCCTTCAGCGATTCTAGCAATGCAGGCCAGCGCTCGCCATAAACCTCTTCAAAGTAGTCAAAAAATTCCATGGTTCAAATATAGGAATTAGGTTGTAGGTCACAAGTTATAAGAATATCATCACGCGCTCCGCACGTCCATAATAATCGGCGTAGCCGCCCCCCCCCCTAACACCTAATAAAAGCCGACAAAGCAATCGAGCAAGAACAAACTAAATAATCTGTAATAATTCAAATTTCTAAAAAACGCCCTAATTTACGTAAAAACAACCCAATATCATCCATTTCTTACGTAAATTTTTAACTTTATCTGTAATATTTTTTGATTTTTTTACGTTTTCAGCTACCTTTCAAGGCTATTTTTCGAGCCAAAAAGCAACAAAACACCCCAAAAAGCGCCAACTTCACCCTAATTTTGTTTAATTTGTACGCAAAATTACGTAAACATCCCCGCATTTTCCAACTTTTTTACGTAAAAAACGCAATTTTTTCAAATTTTCAATTCTTTAAGCACTAATTATCTGAAATTACGCAACATGAGCAATCACAATTGTCCCAATAACAAAAAAGCCCCTCGGAGTAGAGGGACTTTAGTTGAGCTACCAGGATTCGAACCTAGACAAACAGAGTCAGAATCTGTTGTGCTACCGTTACACCATAGCTCATCAGTGCGCACCAATTTTAGAAAATAATTTTCATTTTTGCAAGGGGTATTTTGAAAATTATTTATCAGTCTTTAAAGTTGGAGGCTCAAAAGTCATCCACTGCTGGTCAAGCGTATCACCTTTAGGCAACTGCACGTGCGTAATCGTCACGATAGAGTCCAAAGAAAGCCCAACTTCCTTAAGCGTCTTGACCACCTTGGGGTCGCCCGAGTAAAGCACGAGGTCATGTCCGCCGGCAGGGAGGTTGCTGATCTTAAACATATTGCAAGTCACGTCTCTTACAAAATGAGAAGTTCCCTTGAGGCCAACAACCACGCTATTCAAGCTATTCACCTTACAATTATCCGACTGGATCGAATTATCATCGGGCTGTTTTTGCGCTTGTTCATCTACGGCTTTAGCAGAATCCGCAGCAACATTGATAGCCAGCATCACACCGCTCACGAGAACAGAAGTCTTGGTAAGTTCCGTAGAATCCACCAAAAGAGTATCCTTCAAGTCCTTGATTTCCGAGGCGCGCACATAGCGGCTAAGCCCAGCCAGAGTCACATTGCCTTCGTTGTCCAGCAAACGATATTCCATGCGAAGGCTATCATACGGAACAGATTTCGGCACCTGCAAGAACCAGCGCCCAGAATCATCCGTCTCGGTCTGCATCACAAAGCGAGTGGAATCACCTTCGACAAAATCAAAGCCATAAAGGTCCGTAATCATCTGCACCTGGACTTTCGAACAAACGCTATCCTTATTGCATTTCACGACACCCGACAAATATGCAGGCTTCTTTTCTTTCTTTTTCTTTTCTTCAAGCTTTATCAACGAATCGACATCCATCGTCGGGCTCCAAATGAACGGGCCCTTCGAAATCGTATCCCCAGACTTGACATCGCCATCAATGTTCCATGTACGATAAATTAACGAATCTGCAACTCCGGAATCCGCAAGTCGAGCCACAATCTGCGGATCACCTGGGCAGAAGCCGAACCACGACGAACCTTCAGGAATCAAGATCGAGAAGGAATCACCGGCAAATACGCTCTGCGAGAACGGAGTTCCAGGCACATAGACCTTGAAGTGAGAGCCAACCGCCATAGAAGGTTCAACCATATCTTCGTAATAAAGCACACTGCTGAACACGGCTGCCTTTTTAAGCTTGATGCTATCCTGCTTTCCGGAATTCTTTGTAGCACGCGGCTCATACGAAATTTCTTGATATTCCGCATCGACAACGGCAAGCTGGAAGGTATCGGCAAATACAGAATCGAACGAGAACACGCCCTGCGAGTCCGTAAGCGTTTCGATATATTCAGCTTCAACAAGAGAATCACCGGCATCTGGTTCACGAGCAACGCGGACCAAGGCTGCTACAGCAGGCGAACCATTGGTACGAGTCACCACGCCCCCGAGAGCAATTGTATTACCCGTATCCGTAACAGTGCCAGCGACATCATGGTCGCTTGAGCAAGCGAGCATGCCGGCACAAACTGCAGCAAACAGTCCTATGTACGATTTAATCAACTTCATCAACACCCTCCTCTACGTCCGCTTCCGGAGGCAGAGCCACCTTTTCCTTGCTCAGCGGGAAGAACTGGATGTTCAATTCGCAAACCATGGATTCGCCTTCATCAGAACGAACAATATCCACAATCTCCTTTCGGAACAAATCAATCTTGCTGATGATCCTTTCCAATCCCTGCGCCGAGACGCTCATCGTCATACAAGATACATTTCTACGTTCGGTACTGTAGTGATCCAGCGCATCTTTACCCAAATCAATCATCTGCTTTTGGAACTGATGAACGAAAAGCGGGGCGATTTCACTGCCATTCGTAATCGCCTTATTTACGGAATGGTAGAATCCATCTTCGCCGAGCTCTATAAGTCCCAAATTAAGAAGGAGCTGGATAGTTTGCTTAGCCTGCGGGAGAGAAATTTTCGGATTCAAGAAAAGCGCAAGTTCCTGAATATTCTTGTCGTTGATTTTCAAGACGGCAAGAGCTTCGCGCGCTACAACATAATACCACTTACTATAGTATTCCTGCTGGTTCTTGGTCAAGTTCTTGATCGTGCGCGGTAAAAGAGCCGACATCTGGTCAAAGATTTGCTGCTTCGAAGATGCCGTCGTAGCATGCGTGAAATCCACCATCAAAGCAAAGTAACGGCCTTCCCTTTCATTAAGTCCGAGAGCTTCGATAAACTTCGGAATCATTTGTTGGGTAAGCGACTTTCGACCACGAATCAAATCCAGATACAAACCGGACGAAGAATACCCAGCCTTCTTTGCGAAAGACCGGTACGAGAAATATCTTTGGACGGACTTACGGTACTCGTAATAGTCCTGAAGATACTTTCGATAATTATAATAGGCGTATACGTTCATCAATAGAAAATCTAATTTTTTTTGACTTTTTTGGGAACACCTATTTTTCGAAAATACCCCTTAAAAGCCGTCTGTTCCTTATAGAACTTGTGAAAAAGAACACCTTGGGAACACTTTTTATTTTCGAAGTGATACGTTTTCAAAAAAAATAGCGTAATTTAAAGGAACACCCAATCCCATCCCTCGGACTCCCGGTTGTACTCCACCGGGAGTCCTTTTGCGTTATAGGCCCTTCGGGCCATAACGCCAAATGCTGGTCTCGGTCATACCCAAGCCAGCTTGGGTGCGACGCTCGCCTTACGCATTTGCACTTCGTGCAACACCTTACGGCTCGGATATAGGATTGCAAGCAATCCTGCATCACTCGCCTTTCAGGTGTTTGTGCTATTTTCACTTCTATTGGCTTACGCATGTGTGAATTCTTATACTGCATTGTCACCCCGGCACCATGTCGGGGCACCTTACGACGTCATCCAGAAGCCCGCAGGGCTGAAGGATCCAGTTACAGTTCCCCTCTTACAACGTGTGACCAAGTCACAACTCCTTTATTAAAGAAATACTAGATTTACAAATGAACTCGCTAGTAACCAATGACTATTGACCAATAACTACTATGAAAATAAAAGAACTCGCTTTGGGAACAATCGGCCGGATTCTCAGATTCACGGGAATCCTCCTCCTTATATATATTAGTATGGTCTTTTATTTAGCCTTGACCGAACGAAGGAACGCCTTCCCACGTGCCATCACCCACAACGAAGCCCGCGACGCCATTGCAGATAAGGCCCAAAGCATCTCCTGCACCCTCGACGACAACACTATTCTTGAAGGTTTTGTTATCGGAAACAAACATGATAACGTTCTTCTCTACTATCCCGACGCCGAAGAAGATGCCGCCCAGTTCCTCGCCGAGCTCGACAGCCTCCCCGACTACGCTGCCGTCACGTTCAACTATCGCGGTAGCGGGAACAATAAAGGAACACCTTCACAAGAAACATTCGAACCCGACGCCCAAATGATCTATGAATGCGCCTCACAAATAAACGGCAAAGCCCCAAAAATCGTGGCAGGACGCGGCACAGGTGCAATTTTGGCCACCAAACAAGTGAAAAAGGACAACATAGCCCTTTTAATCGACCCTGTTTTTAGTATAGCCGACGCAATTTCAGACAAGTATCGACTCTTATACCCCAAATTTCTTATTCGCGCTGACGTAAAAATCAATGTAAACGACATCTCTGAAACACAAAACGTAATAATTCTCTCGGATAGAGCGCGTTTTAAAGACCGCACACAAGCTGTCAAAAGCCAATTTCAAGACGTAAAAGTGTCCAATCGAGCCTCTGAAACCCTTTCAGAATGCATTTCTAGCGTGATATCAGGCAAATAAAGAAAATTTTTTTTCATTTGTTGCAACATTTTACATTTTTATTATTATTTTTTATACAACAAATGTTATTGGTTACGAAAAAGCTATTTTTATCCTTTGTACATGCTTTTTTTGTGAAAATCTTTGACATTTGGACAATAAATTGTTATTTTATCGACAATCAAACAAACAAAAGAGGTGTAAATGGAAAACGTAATCGTAAAAATGGATGTCCGTGGCTTCATCAGATTCCCGGAAGAAGCCGTCAAGGCACTCAAGCTCGACAAGCTTGCCACTCAGACAAAGACTGATGATGGTAGAACCGTCGATGTGGGTCCTTATGTAGACGTCGAAGTCGACCCGGTTGGCAAGCGCGTGGCTATCACGCCTATTAAGACACCGAAGTCCACTTCCTTCCGCTTTATTAACGGAATCATCGGCTCCAAGTCCAAATTCCTTTATTTCAAGGGCGCATTCAATGCTATCGGTCTTCCGGTTGCAACTGGCGCTTACACGCTCGTCAAGGAAGGCAACAAGTATGTCTTCACCGCTAAGGGCGCAAAGAAGAAGGGCGAATGGACGACTCTCGCATGCCGTAATGCCGTGGGCAACAAGACCATGCTCTCTATTGATACCCGTGGAACCATCATTTTTGACCACAACACCAAAAATGCTCTGAACACCAAGGAAAACAAGACCATGGTTGCCGAATACGATGCGGCCAAGAAGACCTTCAAGCTGACCTTCAGCAAGAACAAGGGCTTCATCAACGTCCGTACCATTGCAAGCCATGCAAACGCCTCCTTCATGGGCACACTTTCTTCTCACGGCATCGCTCTCCCGCTCAAGAGCTTCCGTACCGAAAGCCAGGTCGATAAGAACGTTCTTACGTTCAGCGTCGCAGCTCTCGTTGCACAGCAGAAGGCAGCCAAGAAGAAGTAATCTTCAATTTTTTAGAGGACAGATAAAATGATTGAAGTATTCAAAGTATTTTATCCGACTCACTATAACTTCGCAGCAGTCAGTTTATTATTGGTTCTACTAGTAATATATCTGCTGACGAAGAAAAACTTCAAGTGGAGCCTAATTTTCCTAGCAATTTTGTTGGTATTCAATATCGCTATTTACAAGCGTACAGCCGACAAAGTTTGGACAATCACCATTGAACCGGAAAAAACGTCCGATCCCTACTTTACCCCGCAAGTTCAGACAATGAGCTTCTCGGCAAAGCATAATTGGACAATCACCGATGAAAAAGGCGAAGTCCACCACTGGTGCTGGGTAGAAGAATATTGGCAATCATTTGCAGGCACGGACATTATTGCAAAACTTTGGGGATCTGAATCAAAGAAAAAGATGATCAAATCCACCGAAGATCGTGCTAGCGATATTAGCGAATAATCTTCATCGATCCGCTTAAAGCGAAACCAATTTCAACCCGCCATTCTCCAAGCTGAGGATGGTGGGCTTTTTTATAAACTCCCCTGGGGAGGCCACCACGCCATTGGGCATATTCCAAATTCCTGAAATGTGATGATGACCGTGAATGCAAAAATCGCAATGTTCCTTCTTAAGCATGCGGTCGCCCCATTCCAAGTATTCTTCGATCTTTACCTTGCGGCTTTCGCCATACTTACGACTGTTACGACCGACAAAACGAGCAAGTCCCATCCCCCAATCTGGATGTATTTGCTTAAAGAGGAACCGGTTGAGCGGAAAATCCAGCACTTTGCGTAAAAAACGGTAACCGCAATCGGACTTGGGAACGCCATCGCCGTGAGTCACAAAAATGCGTTTGCCCTGTATTTCTAGGATTACAGACTTGTGGACCTGCACCCCAAGCTTCTTCGGGAAAAAATCGCCATAAGCAAAATCATGGTTGCCTTGCAAAAGATGCACCTCGACTCCAGACTCCACAAGCTCAGCAAAGGCACGGTACAAATCGAAATGCGCTGACGCTATATAATAGTTGTACTCGTACCAGAATTCAAATAGGTCGCCAATCACGACAACATGGCTAGCCTTGCCTTTCCACGAAGAAAGGAGTTCTATTAATTTTTTTTCCCTATTGGGAACTGCCCCGGGAGGTTCAATACCCAAATGGGCGTCACTAATAAAATAAGCAGGCAAATCCATACTCACAATCTTAATAAAATCGATGGCGTTCGTTTTTTTATATCTTTAGTACATGCGCTCCATCGTTAAATTTTTGAGCCCTGCACTTGTTTTTTCAACCATCCTTTCTGGATGCTCCATGAAACTCACGCAGGGCGACCTCGAAGGGATCTCCCTAACCGACGAAAAGTACAGCTTTTTCGGGAATATTCCCTTTTTGTACGGAAACGATTCTTTGGAGCTTTCGCAAGACCTGTTGCGCGCTTACACCAAAGCGGTGAGCGAAACAGAGTTCCCGCGAGAGGCCTGCCGCGGCGAAGCGACTATCAAGGCGACAGTCCAGCAAAACGAAACGACTTCCGCATGGTATCTCGGGGTGTTAATACCCCTGTGGCCAATACTTCCCGTCAACGAATCGTGGACTTATGCACTTTCCGCACGTGTGTTCTGCAACGGCACCCTAGTCCGCCATGTAGAATTCATTGAGCAGCAAGACATCAACGCTATTCTCTATGGGCGGTTACGTACCGACCTCGTGAACAAGGCTTCTAACGAAATGCACCGCAAGCTCGTGCAGCGATTGACATTCGAACTCAACTCGAACAGACTCACCGACCTGAACAGCGCAAGCGATTGGGCGGAGTGAGACGAAAGAACGGACCTACGGTCCTACAGACGAAAGACGAAAGAGAAGTTGCAGTGGGCAGGAATAGTTAGGCGGCAAGGCCGCGATCATTAAAACTTCCTACTGACTACATCCTACTAACCACTAATCACTAACCACCAACCACTTTCATTTACTATCTTTGGACTTTCGCTTAGCTCAAGTCCCAACTGCTGGGCTCAATCATGCCAAAAACATGTTTTTGGCGCGATATTCGCCCTACGCAGTTGTCGTCTAAAATCTATTTTTACATCATGCCATTTACCTTATACATTGTTGCAACTCCTATCGGGAACATGGAAGACATCACGTACCGCGCTGTGCGCATCCTCAAGGAAGTCCCCCTCGTCCTTGCCGAAGACACCCGTCATTCGAGAGTTCTCTTTGACAACTACGGCATCACGACCCCCATGGAAGCCTATCACGACTTCAACAAAGAAAAAGTCACGCCGAAGTACGTCGAATTTCTAAAGAATACCGGCGACATTGCTCTCATAAGCGATGCGGGAACGCCCGGCGTCGCAGACCCGGCATTCAATCTCGTCCGCGAATGCGTGCGCGAAGGCATTGACGTGCGCGCCATCCCAGGCCCATGTGCCATGATTACTGCACTCGTTTCGTGCGGCATGCCGACCGACCATTTTACGTTCCAGTATTTCTCGCCCAAGAAAAGCGCCCAGCGCATCCACCTCTTGGAAAAACTGAAAGACGAAGAAGCGACGCAAATCTTTTACGCAAGCCCGCACAACATCGACAAGTTCGTCGAAGAAATCAAGCAAGTCTTTGGCGACATCAAGATAGCGCTCATGCGCGAACTCACCAAGAAGTTCGAGGAACACCTCATCGGAACGCCCACGGAAATTTCGGCGCACTTCAAGGTGCACCCGCCCAAAGGCGAATTCGTACTCGTGTTCAATCCCCAAGACAAAAGCGGACTGTAAAATTAGGGTATGAGGTCGAGCTACGCTCTCTGAGCACGCTACGCTTTGAGCAATGAGTTAAACATAATGCGTCATCCTGAGCGAAATGCCCAAGGCATGAAGTCGAAGGATCCAGTGAATTATCACAGAAATGCCCTGGATTCTTCCACCTACGGTGTCAGAATGACGATGTAAGCATTTACACAATCTAAGAAAAATGACCCCAAACGATTTTCTAACTAAACTTAAAGCTCTTCCGAAGGCGTACAAGATTTACGCCTCTGTACTTGCGGCTATAGAACTTGTGCTGTTCTTTGTGCGTCCGGAAACGCCGGGGCTTTACATACAACTTCCGCAGTTGTTGCCAATCATTGCAGCACTCCCGTTCTTATTCATGAAGAATGTTCGCCATCCGTTTTCGCGATACATGAACACATACGGGATTATCGTCTTTGCATTCCTCGCCATAGATTATCTCACGCGTAGCCATGCCGGGCTTTTCCAGATTGTCGCGACATTCATCCCGATGATGCTTTATTGGTTATCGCTTTTCGCACGTTGGAACGCCAAACTATTCAAGCAAAAAGAAGCCCGCATCGCCCTTGCGCTTGCAACGCTTTCTTGGGGTTTTGTCGCATTCGCTTTCCCGCCTCTCCCACTCGGCCCCGCAATGCTTATTCTGCTTGTGCCGTGGTTCATCGTCTTGAACAAATACAATCGCGAGACCGCAGTCTTTGCGACATTCTGGGCAAGCATGGTCTACAACACCGTGAACTATTACTGGATCCGCAATGTGATGAACGTGGAAACAGCGCCCTCCGGCCTCATTTTTCTCGGACTCATTCTCCTCATCGCCTACCTCAGTTTGTTCAACGTTCTCGCTTCATTCGTTTATTCTACCGCCAAGAATTTAAATATTAAAGGCAAGGCTTATCTGCTTGTCCTCTTCCCCATTTTCTATGCCTCCATCGAAGTGCACCGCACTACTGGCGATTTCGCTTTCCCATGGAACCACTTGGGATACACATTCGGAAACCATCTTGAATTACTCCAAGCACTTTCAATTATCGGCGTTTTCGGCTATACGATTCTCATCGTCGCCTCAAACCAAATTGTCGCTTACGCCTTCTTGCTAAAGAGCCGCAAAAGATTCGCACTCTTTGCACTTCCGTTCGTCATTTTTGCAGCCCTCTTGATTCACGGAAGCTGCGTTCTTTCAGCACCGGAGGCAGCCCCGTTCTACAACGCACAAGCACAAGAGAATCCGGCCATCGCGATGGTGCAACCCAGCATTGCCCAAGGAGCCAAGTGGAGCAAGGAGCGCTTTGATTCCATAGTCAACAAAACATTCAAAATGGCAATGGACAGCACAACCCCCGACATAGACCTCATTCTCCTTGCCGAGACCGCAGTTCCCGATCACATCCGCAGACAGCACGAAGTCATAAAACGATTGCACCAGATGGCTGACATGAGAAACGCAAGCATTCTGACCGGCGCACTCGACTATAAGCACGTTTCCTTCGACAAAAATAATCCTCGCCAATACGAAATCTACAACGCATCGTTTCTCTTTACGCCAGGCAACCACAGCTTTCCGCAGCGCTACATCAAAAAGCACCTTGTACCGTTTAGCGAACGCATTCCCTTCGATGACGTGTTCCCCATCTTGAACTATGTGGATCTTGGCGAAGGCGACTTTGTTCCTGGAAAAGAAACACCCGTTTACGGCCCTTACAATTGGACGCCCTACATTTGCTACGACGCCATTTTTGGAGACCTCGTCCGCGAAGCAATCAACGCAGGTTCACGCCTGATGGTGAACATCACGAACGACGGTTGGTTCGGACGGAGCACGGCCCCGTTCCAGCACTTGAACATCGTACGCCACCTCGCCATCTCTTACGGTTACCCGGTTGCACGCCTAGCAAACAGCGGCGTGTCCGCATTCATCGACCAATACGGGCACTACGACCAAAACACCAAGATTTTTGAAACACGCGTCATACAAAGAAAAATGCCCCTTAAGACAAGGAGCACATTCTATACATCTATAGGCAACACTTTCGAAAAAACATTACTATGGTTCTTTGCGATTTACCTAGTAGCACTGATTGTGATTGCAAAGCTCAAAAAGTTTAAGAAGTGATTAGTGGTTAGTGATTAGGGAATAGTAGGAAGTAGTCGGTAGGAAGTAGAAAGTTTTTATAATCGCGGCATGGTTCGGCAAGCTCACCAACCTAGTCAGGTCCCTGAGCCTGTCGAAGGGCTGCCTACTAACCACTGTCTACTTGCTTAAAGCAACAACATCGGTGGCCAATGGCCAGCCTTGGGGCGTTCCTTAAATTCCGCCTTGGGCAAAAATTCCTTGAGCTTTAACGTCCATTCAGGTTGAACGGTCGCATCCAGTCGCCCGTAAATCACTTGAATATTTTCACTGTTCGGAACTATGGAATCCACGCGATGTTCGGCTAAATACATAAGCCCTTTAGCGAGCGCCTCTGCGTTGTACTTTTTAGCCTCGGCCAACCAGTCATCCTGCCAATCGCCAAAATCATCTTCAAAGAGTTCCATGAAGGCCTTGAGTGCAGGTTCCGTGGTCGTTTCGAGCTGGTGTGCCATAAAATGCAAGTTCGGTACAGTCCAATTGCCTATTTCATCACAGAAATCGGCATACGGCGAAAGTAAAATCCACTTTTGCCCCTTTTGCGGCCCCGCCCCCGAACACATGAGTGACAAGGCGCCAAGCCCCCAGGCAACAACCGTAGAAGCCGTCTTGAATTCCAGGATATCCTCCGGCTTTTCCAAAAAATCAGCTAATTGACTATACGGCACATAAACGTGGCTTGCAGAAGGAGCCACATCCGCCAAATCATCTTCCCAAATGCCAAGATTTGAGGCCCAATCAGGCAGCCAGATCCATTTTTCACTCATTTTCAACCTCCCTCAAGAGAAGTTTAAACCTAACACACTCCAAACTACAATTCTTTATTGTAAAAAAAAGTAGCCTCAAGGATATATATATCCAATTTTCTCTTTGATAGCAACTGATAAAAAAAGTATTTTACAATTCGTATTATTTGTTTACTTCCGAACACAAAACATTGTATATTATCTGTATAAAAAATGTACGAAACCTTTTAAGAGATATCTGTAATATGAGACACTTGATTCCATCTCTCTGCTTAGCCCTTCTTCTGGCCGAAACCGCTTGTTCCGCGCCGCACGCTGTAAAGCGCAATGATTCCGACAATCGTCAAAAGGCCGCCGCCACTCGTCAAAGAGCTGAAAGCGCCTACAACGAACTAGATGGTTTCGGCACGTCAGCAACTAATTCTACCGCCAATACACCTACGGCCTTCAATACGGGCGCAACAACCGCCTCTCAGAAAATAGCCGCAGCAAATGACGCTGTTACAGAGACTTACGCAAACGCCAGTGCAGTCCAAGATATCGGCCAACCGGTCATCATGGTCTCCCCGAACTTGAGCACCAAGGACGGAGTCCCGGACCTCTCTAGCGAAAGCCCGTACTCCCGCACCACGGCAGAAGCCATTAACGGTTACCTCACCAAGAAAAACTACGAAGTCAAGTCTGTCGATGGTCAGGCCGAACTGAACGGCATCCTCCAGATGCAGAGCGATATCGCCAACACCGAAGACGACTTGTCTTACCTGGCTAGCGTTGCCTTGGACGCCGATATCTATATCAAGTACACTCCGGAAGTCACAAACGACGAAGTGTCCGTTGAAGTATCCGCTTACGAGACTTCGACAGCTCGTCTCCTCGGCTCGCAGACCGCAGTAGTCCGCAACAACGGCCATACCTCCAAGATCAATATCAATTCGAACATCGGTGCTGCCGTCCGCAAAGCCATGCCCGGACTCGAACAGAAGATTCTCGGTTACTGGAAGACGGACCTCGCCAAGGGCACCCAGTACAAGGTTGTCGCCAACATCAAGGGCGAATACTCCGACAGCCAGACCGAAGACTTGCACGATGCCATCATGAAGGGACTCAAGAGCAACTTCAATTCCGTGAAGGTGAACGTCATGACGGCAAAGACTTTGGACTTCGTCATTTACGCCAATCCCTTGAAGTACAAGGATTCTCAGGAAGTTTATGCGAAAATCCGCCAGATTTTCAAGCCGATTGCGGAAACGAAGAAGAACAACATCACTCGTAAGCTGATTTTGATGGAGCTGAACTAGTAATGAATATCAAAAGCCTTATCCTTTGCGCTTGCCTTGCGGTAGTCCCAGCGTTGGCCGGGAAAATCGTCACCTACACCGCCACTTCCAAAGTTTCGCAGGAAGAAGCAAACAATTCCGCAATGGCCGGTGTCGCTAAGCAGATTAAGTCCCAAGTTTCCGCAACTCAAACACTTACCAAATACGAAGACATCAACGATGGTAAGAGCGTTCTTGGCGAAACATACAGGGCAAAAAGCAATGTGAAGAGCAACGTCGTCCTCAAGGGCGTTAAGGTTGTTCCTATAAAAGTGGATAAAGGCTTCAAGGCAACGGCAACTCTCGACATGGACGAGTTCACCGCAAGCCTCCAGTTCCGTTTGAAAACTTTGCAGCAAGATATTGCAAAACTTGAAAAGTCTGCCCGCAAAGCTCTGGATAACCGCACCTACGCCAACGCAGCCTCCGACTTGGAGATTGCCGAAGACAAGGTCAACGAATACAATTTCTACTTGCAGCAGCTTGCCGATGTCTATCCGCTTAACGACAGCCATCGCTTGCAACATACGCTCCCGGAAATCGAGAAGCTTTTGGTCGAAAGACTTTCAAGCATTACTATTACAACGACTGCCGAACCGAACTTTGAACTGACCAAGGCCGAAATGCCTTCTTGGAATGTCATCGTCAAGGATTCCATCGGTCCGGTGCCGAACTTCCCGCTTATTGCTCGCCAGAGCAAGACGCTTTCGGAACGCCGCACACAGAAGAACGGCATTGCAACGTTCAAGCTGCGCAATGTGAACTTCGAAAAGGGCCCGTACGAAATTATCGTCGAACCGAATCTTTCGCTTGAACTCTTGAAAAAGACAGGCTTGAGAAACGCTCTCGAAGTTCCATATCGCGTAAAGATTTCCCGTTGCCAGATCAAGCTTTATTGTGAAATGGAAGCGAATGTTTGCAGCGCTCTTGAAAACGCTCTTTCCAAGAAATCCATCTTTGCAATAGATGACGAAGAATCGACTGCACCGGAACTCAGCGTGGAAATAGAAAACACGTTTAGAGGCAGACTCGGGTTCATTTCGTCCTTCGATTTCACTATTGCAATCAAAGGTGAAGGAGTCAATTTCTTTACAACGGGTAAAGGCGTCGGAAAGACTGAAGCCGCAGCTACTATTAGTGCAATCAAAAAGACTGATTTTGCTCCGCTCCAGAAGCAGCTAACACCGTTGTGCAAGTAGGCGCCGGAAGCGCAGTTGGTAGAACTTAGACCGCTGCGCTCTTAGAACTTAGATAACTTTATTATCTTTACGAAGCCGCGGCAAAGCGGCTTTTTTCTATGCCAAAAAGAATTTTATCGATACTGTTCATCCTGATGCTCGCAATCCCTGTTGCGGCTGGATTCAAGGTAAACAAGGCGGGGCTCCCCAAGCGCCCGCAAAACAGCTACGTGTACGACGAAGACCGTTTGCTTTCGAAGCAAGAAGTGCAATTCATCAATACGCTTTCTGAAGAGCTTTACAAGAAGGCTAAAGTCGGGCTTGCCGTTGCGCTTGTGCATGATATCGGTTACGCCGACTTTAGAGATTACGCCGTAAACATCGCCCAAAACTGGGGCGTTGGCGGCAAGACGGATGAAGGCATCTTGATTTTTGCCGCGATGAAGCAACGTCGCAGAAGCGTTGAAGTCGGCTATGGCGCCGAAGGCTACCTGCCCGATGTGCTTGTAGAACGGCTCCAGCAAAAGACGATTGTGCCGGCATTCAAGGTTGAAAAGTATGGCCAAGGAGTCATCACGCTTGCTTGGGAAATCGCTCAAGTTGTCGCAAAAGAAAAAGGTATTACGCTACAGGTCAATACCGACCAACTCCCGCAAGAAGAAGACGATCCGCTTTGGCTCCCGCTCGTCATTTTCGTGATTTTATTCTTGCTGGTCTCGAAAAACGGCGGCGGACGCGGAAACGGTTGCCTTTGGTTCTTGCTCGGAAACGCGCTCAGCAATAGCAGCCGTGGCCACCACCGCGGCGGTTTCGGCGGGGGCTTTGGCGGTTTTGGCGGAGGCGGCTTTGGTGGCGGTTTCGGCGGTGGATTTGGTGGAGGCCACTTTGGCGGTGGCGGCTCCGGCGGAAGTTGGTAATTTAGAGGTTCCCTTATGAAGAAGAATTTAAGCGTAGCGGAATTACAGAACTCGGAATGGCCGAAGCTTTTTGAAGAAGCGCTCGGCGACAATCTCGTATCGGCATTCGTTCATGGCGATTGCCTTATGGAAGGGTTCTCTGCGTTGGAAGCCCCGTGGACCGTGAGCTTTATTCTCAAGTCCAATTCCGTCGAGGATATGCTGCCGCTGCAGAAGCTTACGCAAAAAGCAAAATACGACAACATCCAATTCAATCACGTGTTCTCGCGTTTTGAAATCAAGTCGTCGCAAGACGTGTTCCCGCTGGAATTCTTGCATATCAAGAGCAAGAACATCACGCTTTGCGGTGAAACGCCGCTCGCAGATTTCAGCCCGAATCTTGCGGAACTGCGTATCGAATGCGAACGCGAACTGCGCGGTTTGCTAGTGCATTTACGTCGTGCATTCCTCTACATCAAAGAAGATCGCCATCCTCATGGAATTTATGTGCGTTCTCAGCCGACGCTTTTACCATTGCTTTATGGCGTCTATTTCCTTGCGACCGGCAACTATCCCGAAAGCCACGAACAAGTTTACGAGATGTTCCCTGACGTGCGCATCCCCAATGCGACCAGTGACAAGAACGTGATTGTGTCAAACATCAACAAGTACATCGAAGCCGTGACTGCAATCGTCAATCAAGTCGATGCGATGAAAGTTTAGATCATATATATTTTGCTTTTGGGTCTGGTTTTAAAGAACATTCATATCCGCCAATTCTATTCCACTTTGTCCAAGTACGGTCTTCTCCAATGTAACGATCACCATCATATCCATCGAATTTATACGTACCCTCATTTTTCAACATTCCGTTTTCATCCCATTCTTTCCAAATTCCATCTGGTTCGCCATTTTTATATGAGCCTTCAAATGCCAATCGTCCATTTTCATGATAGACTTTCCATACGCCAACTTTCTTGCTTGATTTATAGGCACCTTCATACATTAATTGTCCATTTTCATAATACCACGATTTCACATAACCATCACCTTCAAACCCATCAATAGAGTGACACATTCCTTTTTTAAATAGGAGGAAAAATGGAGAACTACTTTTACCTTCAGGAAATTTTTCTTGTTTTTCCAGACGACCGTTTCCATACCAGATTTTAAGTTCATACATTTTTCCATTCTTATAAATTCCTTTTTCCTTCAATCGGCCATTCTCATACCAAATTTTAGAAACACCCTCTTTTTCACCATTTGCATAGAATTCCTCTGATTCTAATTTTCCATTTTCATACCATGCTTCCCAAACGCTATCTTTCTTACCGGCTTTGTAATATTCCACTGATTTTAACAACCCACTTTCATACCATGTTTTCCAAGCACCATCTCTTTTTCCATCCTTAAAATATTCCTCATATTCCAAACGACCATTGTCATACCAACTTTTTTCAAAGCCATGGCCTACAGAATGATTTGAACAATCTTTATATGCACCATAAGGATAGCTAATTTTTAATGGGCACTCACCATTAGAAAAAATTTTATCAAACTTGGGATTTCCATTCTCAAGCCACATTCTTGACACATACAAAGTTCCATCTTTATATTTTTTATACCCTTTCATTTTTCCATCAGCATACCATTCAATCCAATCACCATCTGGTTTACCTGCTTTATGATTATGTTCTTCTATCAGGTTTCCCTTTTCATCCCATACTCGCCAAACACCATCAAATTCATCATCTTTAAATTGCCCCTTTGCCCATACTTTTCCATTTTCATAAAAAGAAATGGCCTCGCTTTTTTCACCATTACAATATGTCACGATGGATTGTAACGCACCGTTATCGTAATATTCTTTGTGTTCTTCTTTTTCGCAAGTATCGTAATATTCCTTGCGATTATCTTTGTCGGAATGTTCTTCTTTGTCGCAAGCGGCGAGGAGCAAAGCAGAAGCAAAAAGCAGCGTGAATAAAATGATTTTTCTCAATTTCATAATAGGACTTGTTTGTTGCAAAATACCATTTATTTAGAATAAACATTACTTGAAGGAATATGATATTCCATAAAAAACTCTACATTTTGTACACCATTACAATATGTCGTGATGGGTTTTAGCGCACCATCATTTTGATCCATGGACGCTTTGGAAACAAGTCTTTTTTAAATTGATGTTTTTCAAGCAACTTTCCATTTTCATGCCATGATTTACGAGCTCCATCAAGTTCACCATCTTTATAATATTCTTTTAGCCTTAATTGTCCGTTTTCATGCCATTCCCTCCTAATACCATCCAGTAGCCCAGCTTTATAGTTTTCTTCCATTTCCAATCGACCATTTTCATACCAAGTTTTCCAAGCACCATTTTCCTGTCCATCTTTATAGCTCTCGATATTTTTCAATTTGCCGTTTTCATACCATTCTTTCCAAGAACCGTCTTCCAAACCCTCTTTGTAATATTGTACACTTCGTAATTTTCCACTTTCATACCAAGTTTTCCAAACACCATTTTCCTGTCCATCTTTATAGCTCTCGATATTTTTTAATTTGCCGTTTTCATACCATTCCTTCCAAGAACCATCTTCAAAATCATCTTTGTAATATTTTTCACTTCGTAATTTCCCGTTTTCATACCACTCCCTCCATTTTCCTGCTTTTTTACCTAATTTATATGAATATTCCGATTGTAACCGACCATTTTCGAACCATTCTTTCCAAACACCATTTTTCCATCCATCCTTGTAGCTCTCGATATTTTTCATTTTTCCGTTTTCATACCATTCCTTCCAAGAGCCTTCTTCCAAATTTTCTTTGTAATATTGTACACTTCGTATTTTCCCATTTTCATACCATTCCTGGCATTTTCCGTCTTGTTTGCCTAATTTATATGAACATTCCGATTGCAAACGACCATTTTCATGCCATGATTTCCAAAGACTATCACGTCCATCTTTGTAATATCTTTCTCTTCGTAATTTTCCATCATCATACCATTCTTTTCGAATAGCATTCCGAATAGACGTAGCACCATTTTTCCACCCTTTTTTGATGTTCTCAATATTTTTCCATTTCCAGTTTTCAAGCCATTCCTTCAAAAATCCTTCTTCACTAAAAGACTCTGCAAGTAACTTACGAGATCCATATTCTTCAACACAAGTGCGCCATTTTCCATCATCAAACCCTTTAGATGATACTATTTCTTCTTGCAGATTGCCATTTACATACCAACATTTATAAGTAAATATTTTACCATCTTTATAATCCAGAACCTCTTTTAATTGTCCATTCATATACCATATTTTCACAACGCATTTTTCCTCATTTTCAGTTTTATAACGCCATTCCTTCAATTGTCCATTTTCATACCATTCTTTTTCAAAACAAACTTTATCATAATCGGCTTTATATTTGCAAAAACATGCGTCACAAACACCAGCTTCGTATTTCACCTCAGTTTTCTGTTGACCGTTTTCAAACCATTCTTTCCAAGAGCCATCTTCCAAATTCTCTTTGTAATATTGTACACTTCGTAATTTTCCGCTTTCATACCAAGTTTTCCATTCTCCATCTACTTGACCCGATTTATAATTTACTTCTTCTGCGATTTTTCCATTTTCGCGATATGTATTCCAAGCCCCATCTTTCTCGTCATTTTTATATTGCCCCTTTTCCCATACTTTTCCATTCTCGTAATACGAGATGTACGGGCCGTCTTTTACACTATCACGATATGTCGTAATAGATCTTAACGGTCCGCTATTGTAATATTCTTTGCGTTCTTCTTTGTCGCAAGCGGCGAGGAAGAGAAGGATAAAGGAAAAGAGGAATGTAAAGCGAATGAAGGTCTTTAAGTTCATAAAAATAATCATTTATTGTAAATTACATTATTCATTATAGATATGGTGGATCAGATCCTTCAGGACTTTTCTGATACGATAAGGGTCCCAATCCCTTCGACGGAGTTTATCCTGAGCTTGTCGAATGGGCTCAGGATGACGATGTTTAGGTATTCCGATTTCTTCCCATTTTTTCCAGGCTTGTTCATTTGATTTGTAAGGACCTTCTCTTGTCAGATCCCCATTTTCATCCCATTCTTTCCAAATGCCGACGGGTTCGTCTAATGTATATGCGCCTTCAAACGCCAACTTGCCATTTTTATGGTACACTTTCCATACACCATTCTTTCTGTCTTTATCATAAGAACCTTCATACCATAATTGACCATTTTCATACAACGCTTTCCATTCCCAAACATTAAGCAATACCCATCGCTTTTCTATTTTCAATTCTCCACTTTCATACCATTCCTTCCATACACCAACTTCAGAGCCTTTTTTGTAAAAACCTTCATATCGTAATTGTCCATTTGCATACCAACCATTCCATTTTCCATCTTTCTTGTCTGTTTTACACTTCAAGCGGTCCAAACGACATTCATGCCATTCGTAATTTCGGTACTTTTTATCGTAGAGTTTATAAGCACCTTCTTCTGCCAATTGGCCATTTTCATGCCACAATTTCCAAATGCCATCGCGCTTACCGCCCTTATAATTTCCTTCACTTGCCAACCGTCCATTTTCATGCCATAATTTCCAAATTCCTTCTCGTTTATCAGATTCGAAAAGACCTTTCCATTTCAATTTACCGCTTTCAAAAAATTCTTTCCGTACACATCCATCCATACCCAATCTGCATTCTTCCTCAGCAATCAATTTTCCATTTTCATCCCACCATTTCCCAACGCCAACTTCATGGCCCGCTTTATAATATTCAACAGCTTTTAACTTTCCGTTTTTATACCATGTTTTTCGAGGGCCATCAAGTTCTCCGTCCTTATAATTTTTTTCTTCATACAATCGGCCTTCATCATCCCATTCTTTATAAATGCCGTCCGGTTCATCATCTTTAAAAGTTTCGTATTCCTTCAATTTTCCATTTTCACCCCACCATTTCGAATAGCCATCAAGTTTTCCATTTTTATAATTTCTTTCTTCTATCAACAAGCCATCATTATTCCACTCTTTCTGAACGCCATTCAACTTACCAGCCTTATAATTTTCCAATTTTTTCAATTTACCATTTTCTTGCCATTCTTTCCATGAACCTTCTTCCAAGCCATTTTTATAAAAACGAACCGATTTCAATTTGCCACTTTCATACCATTCTTTCCAAGAGCCTTTTTCCACGCCTGATTTATAAAAACGGATTGATTTCAATTTGCCATTTTCATACATTTCTCTCCAAGTGCTATCTTCTTTTCCCTCCTTATAAAAAGTTTCTACTTTCAACGATCCATCTCTATACCACAATTTGTATGTTCCACCTAATTTATCAGATTTATAAATTTCCTCTGAACGCAATTGTCCGTTTTCATACCATGTTTTCCATACGCTATCTCTCTTGCTTTCTTTGTAATACCTTTCGGATTTCAATTGACCATTTTCATACCATTTTTTTTCAAAGCCATTTCCAACAAAAAAAGTATCACAAATAGAGGTAATCACAGACCATCTATCATTCCGCAAAGACCATCTATCACGCCCCGGCACCGTTCGACAACGTTCCTCCCATCCACCTGAGGACTCTTTTTCTTCTATTAGATTACCTTTTTCATCAAAGTATTTATAGGAAAATAATTTTCCACCTTTATAAAATTTCTCCTCTTTTATTTGGCCATTTTCATACCACCATTTCCATACGCCTTCACGCAGCCCCCCTTTGTATTTTCCTTCCAATCGATCTTTTCCATACCATGATTTTATAAAACATATTTCATTTTCTTCAGCTTTGCAATTTTGTTCCGTTATCAACGATCCATGTTTTGACCATTCCTTCCAAGCGCCATCTTTTTTACCATTTTTATATTGACCTTCTTGCAGCTTATTTCCATTCTCATAAAATGAGACGTATGGGCCGTCTTTTACACTATCGCGATATGTTGTGATGGATTTTACAGTGCCGTCTGCGTAATATTCTTTGCGCTCCTCGGAGCCATTGTCGCAGGCAACGTCTTTGTCGCAGGCGAAGAAGAAGAAAAGTGAAGAAAAAAGCAATGTGAATAAGGTAATCTTTCGGAATTTCATAATCAAACCGCAATTTAAAATTATTCTTCCTGCAAATTACAACATACAAAGGAGATTGATTATAGACAATCTGTTAAATCAGAGTAAAATTTTACTGGATCCTTCCCCTATCGCTACGCTCCAGGATCAGGATGACGATGTCAGGGTGAATGCAATCCCCATCCCGAAACGGTGTCCGGGATGACTTGGGCGCAAGAAGACAAAGTCCTTCCCAAAAGCAAGTCAAGAAATTATGGTTCCTCGCGTACGCGAGGATGACAAATTCCTAACCACTGTTTACTGTCTACTAGCCACTTATTCAGCGGTTTTGCGGTAGGCTTTGGGCGAGACGCCGACGAGGCGCTTGAAGAACTTTCCAAAGAACGAAACGTCCGGGAAGTTCAGAATTTTGGAGACTTTCTGGATGTCTCTGGATGACGAGCGCAATAGCACCTTGGCATCGAGGGCGATATGTTCGTCAATCCAGCGCTTAGCATTCTTGCCGGTCTGCTCTTCAGCAACGGCGGAGAGGTACTTCGGCGTAATGCCGAGTTCATCGGCATAGAACTTCACAGAATGTTGCTCGCGATGGTGTTCAACAACAAGGTCGATAAATTGAGAGAATAGAACTTGACCTCGGCTCTTGACAACATCTGTGGTCATGGGTTCGTGATCCATTCCAATACATTCGTAAAGGAGTCCAATCAAATAGTTTTTGAGAACTTGCAAACGGCAAGTATTCGTTTCTGTGGTTTCGAATTTTTTCTTTAAAAATTCAAAACTTTCATTTAGCTGTTTAAACTTTTCTTCATCCAATTGATGCAACGGATTTTCACGAGATTTCAGAATCAGTCGCGTATTGTCATCAAAGCGGATGATTAATTCTTCAATCATATTCTTGGAGCAGGCAATACAGATTGGATCAAAATCGTCAGATGCCTTTTTTGCTTTCAAGACCTGTTCCGGGAAAACAATGAACAGCGCGCCCGCTTCAAGTTTATAGGTTTTTAAGTCCAGTTCAACTTCAACGGAACCGCGCCTCACGAGGAGCAGCACCGCCGCCTGGACCTTGACGTAATTTTCGAGCCCGAACTCCTTAAGATTGGTAAACATGGCAATCTTATCGGGCAAAACATTTACTTGTTGCAGATAATTCAGCATCGAGAAATCTGCAGTTCGGATGTTTCCGTTCTTATGCAATGGGTAGTTATTCATTATAAGAACATCTTAGCAAAAAGTAGTGGAAACGTCAATTGGGCTATGAGTTACGGGGTCACGCCTTCGGCGCTTTGAGGTATGAGCACGGAACTTTTGCTTCTCTGAGCACGCTTCGCTTTAGGCTATGACGTCACTGACAACTAAGTTCTACCAACTAAATCTCATACCCTATTTTTCGGAACTCACCTAGAATAGTTTATAGCTGAAATAGAGCGTATAGGCAAAGACGCCACGGCTCATGGGCTCAAAGAACTCCGACGAATAGGCGGCAATCTTGGCATAGGCGTCAAGGCGCCCTCCCATAGAAAGCCTACCAAACAAATCATATTCCATCGTTGTCTTATTCATCAGCAACATGTCCCAACCATCGGCACCATAGTGCGGCAACGATCCCGGAATTGTATGCAGCGCATCGACTACGGTCTTATTTTTGATGCGTAACCTTTTTCCCACTGAAAATTCAACCCCCAAGACATACTTTGCGCCCATGTTGTACTGATAATTGTCCATGTCCGACTCATATTCGGGATGCACAGCCTGAATCAAATCATCATAGCCCATATCGGTCGTACCGAGCAATATGAAATAGATTTGGTGGTACATTCGAAAACGCATCGAGGGCGAAATCAAAAGCGAATAATCGACACCCGTTCCTATAGAAATTGTACCGACCGTTGCAAAGTCACCATAGAACGTGCTATAGTCGAGAAGCGTCGCAAAATCGACCCAATGACCGCGACCATGAACGCCCGCATTCGTAAGTTTACCCGTCACGTCAAGTTGGAAAAGCGTCCCGTCTGGGCCAACTTCGCCACGTGTATATAAAGTAAAATAATCAAATGGACGTTTAACTTTTCTAAATGGCTTGCCGTATTCTATTTCACCACCGTACATGAAGTGTTTATCGTCCCAACGCTGGTCTAAATCGTCTTCATTGCGACCACCAAAGCGGTAAATATTTCCAAAGTGCGAACCCGCTCCCAAAAATATCGACATTTCCAACGGAGTATCCCCTGTAATACCATCGCGGTTACCAAAAACTTTCCTTTGTAAGTAAGCGGAGTGAGCCATTCCAAAAGCCACGACTTGCTTGTACCAAGAAGATTCTTCAACTCCATAAAGTTTGCGCGAGAGTCTGTAAAGGACTTCGCCGTAAACAGAGCCGCCAATTGATGTTGCAATCAAATCGTTAATGGAAGGGTATTCCGTTTCGGCAAACATTTCCCAAGTGCAACTTCCCAAGGCAGCAAACAGCAGGCTTCCATAGAATCCATAGCCAGCACCGCGAGCAAAATTGTAGTAAGTCGCTCCTTGGTACGGGTGACCATAAAAATTAATGGCCCAGTGGTTGTGGTCCCATTCCCAACCTTCCTTAAAATTACGTTTCCAATAGCTCGGGCCTGTGCGCGCATAGCCTTTGTCAAGCACATAGCGATCCCATGCCCAAATAAAACCATTAAAGCCAAAAACTTCACCGGCAACAATCAGGGGATAAACTTTATCCAGTTTGCTCAAGGCGATTTCTTGCGGGATTGTATTTTCAACAAGCGAATCTTGGACTTCAGAAAACTCAACAGCAAAAGTGTCGAGTACACAAAACATCAGCAAAATCAATAGCTTTCGGAACATCATATTCTCTTTTTTCTTTTAAAGCTAAAACTTTATCGAAAAAATTAAAGAGGAGTCTTGACGACTCCCCTAAAATAGAGAATGAATGACAAATTTTTAAGATAAACGGTTACTTCGTTTTGAGCAAGTTATCGAAGTAGACGATTGTCTTTTCGAGACCCTGGCGGAGAGGAATTGTCGGCTCCCACTTGAGAGCATTCTTGGCAAGCGTAATGTCCGGACGACGCATCTTCGGATCGTCACCCGGGAGCGGCTTGTAGACAATCTTACTCTTGGAGCCCGTGAGTTCGAGAACTTCCTTCGCAAGTTCGAGCATCGTGAATTCGCCAGGATTGCCGATGTTGACCGGTCCAATGATTTCGTCTTGGTTCATCATGCGGACAAAGCCTTCGATGAGGTCGTCCACGTAGCAGAAGCTGCGGGTCTGGCTGCCGTCACCGTAGATGGTGATGTCTTCGCCATTGAGCGCCTGCACAATGAAGTTCGAAACAACGCGACCGTCGTTCGGAAGCATGCGCGGACCGTATGTATTGAAAATGCGGACAATGCGGATATCAACATTGTTTTGGCGGTGGTAATCCATAAAGAGCGTTTCGGCAACGCGCTTGCCTTCGTCATAGCAGCTGCGGATGCCAATGGGGTTCACGTTTCCCCAGTAGTCTTCGGTCTGCGGATGCACAGCCGGATCGCCATAGACTTCACTTGTAGAAGCCTGCAAGATGCGGGCGTGAACGCGCTTTGCAAGACCGAGCATGTTGATGGCACCCATGACGCTTGTCTTGATGGTCTTTACCGGATTGAACTGGTAATGGATTGGGCTCGCTGGGCATGCCAGATTGAAAATGCGGTCCACTTCCAGAAGAATCGGTTCGGTGACATCGTGACGGATGAGTTCAAAGTTGCGGTTGTCGCGCAAGTGTGCAACGTTAGCCATACGGCCCGTGAAATAATTGTCCAAGCAAATGACTTCGTGTCCGTCATTCAAAAGTCTATCGCAAAGGTGACTTCCTAAGAAACCAGCACCACCAGTAACTAAACAACGCATAGAAACTCCCATAAAACGTCCATACAATGGAAATATAGTATTAGTAGACAGTAGGAAGTAGGAAGTAGACAGTGGGATGTAGGGAGTAGACGGTAGGATGTAGGAAGTAGACAGTGGGATGTAGGGAGTAGACGGTGGGATGTAGGGAGTAGACGGTGGGATGTAGGGAGTAGACGGTGGGATGTAGGGAGTAGACGGTGGGATGTAGGAAGTAGACGGTGGGATGTAGGGAGTAGACGGTGGGATGTAGGAAGTAGACGGTGAGATGTAGGAAGTAGACGGTGGGATGTAGGGAGTAGACGGTGGGATGTAGGGAGTAGACGGTGGGATGTAGGAAGGGGTTAGGGGTTCGTTAGTAGAACTTTGATCCTGGAACTTGGTATTCTTGCACAAAATGCTATATATGCGTCCATGGCAAGTTTAGGCTATAGTTTTTTGCTAGTGTTGACCGCGTTCATCTGGGGATCGGGTTTTGTGGCGCAAGTCGAAGGGAATGCGTTCGGGCCGTTCGCCTTTTCATGCATCCGGTGCTTTATCGCCGCTGGGTTCCTCGCCTTGATTTTCAAATTGCTTGACGCCTTGGGCAAAAGTCCTCGCAGGCCTCGCAACCGCAAAGAAACCAAGTTGCTCTGGAAAGCGGGATTCTTTTGCGGGCTAGCCTTATGCACAGCCATGAACTTGCAACAACTCGGGATGTATTTGGGAACCTCCGCCGGCAAATCGGGATTTTTAACGTCCTGCTACATTATACTTGTACCTGTTGTTAGTTTATTCTTAGGCAAACGTATTTCGCTAAAAACATGGATTTGCGTTGCGATTACAACAGTTGGACTTTACTTACTCTGCATCAAGGATGGATTTTCGCTTGAAGTTTCGGACGGTATTTCGCTGCTTTGTGCACTTGTGTTTTCGATACACATTTTGGTGATTGACAAATTCGTAAACTATGTTGACCCGATTCGCGTTTCAAGCATCCAGTTTTTGACCATCGGAGTTTTGACAGCTCCCTTAATGATTTTCTTCGATTTAAAATTCCCAGCAATGGATTTTAGCACCGTCATTGAAGCTTTTGCAAACCCACGCGCCGTTGCAGGGCTCTTGTTTGCAGCGCTTTGCTCCAGCGGGATTGCCTACACGCTCCAAATCGTTGCACAAGATAAAGTAAAGCCCACCGTCGCGTCGCTAACGATGAGCCTTGAAGCTGTATTTGCCGTATTTGCAGGATGGGCTGTTTTAGGAGAACAGCTTTCCGTTCGCGAAATTTGCGGCTGCGCCATCATGATGATAGCCATCGTGATAGCTCAGATCAAACGGTAATTCTTATTTCTTAACAGCGCTCTTGGATTGCATTTTCTTAACAATAACGAGCCCGCCAACGATAATCGCAGCCCCCAAAGCAAACGAAAGCAGGCCGCTACGCGTAAAGCCAGCAACTATGAAACTGATAAAGCTGACCAAAGCAACCGACAACGCATAAGGCAACTGCGTGTTCACGTGATTCACATGGTTACACTCAGCACCGGCACTTGCCATAATCGTTGTATCTGAAATGGGAGAAATGTGATCGCCACAGACTGCGCCTGCCATGCAAGCCGAAATCGAAATAATCATCAACTCCGGATCGATGCTGGAGAAAGCAGCGACGACAATTGGAATCAAGATGCCAAACGTTCCCCAAGATGTACCCGTCGAAAACGCAAGCCCAATCCCCACCAAGAAAATAATAGCCGGCATAAAGTTCATCAATGCGGTAGCCTTGCCCGAAACAATTCCTGCGACAAAATCCTTTGCACCAAGAGCATCGGTAACGCCCTTCAAGCTCCAGGCCAACACCAAAATGATAATTGCAGGAACCATGGCCTTAAAGCCTTCGGGCAAACATTCCAAGCACTTGCGGATTTTCAAGACGCGGCGCCCCAAATACCAAGTCACCGTTGCAAAAAATGCGGCAAAGCTACCATACACAAGGCCCACAGAAGCATCGCTACTACCAAAAGCATCAACAAAACCTTTGTGAGCATCGCCACTGGCGAAAAAACCGCCCGTATAAATAAGCCCCATCACGCAGAAAAAGATCAAGAACACGATCGGTAGAATCAAATCGAGCACCGTTCCGCGAGCTTGTTCTATGTTAGCCTCTTCCATTTTAGCCTCAATCATTTCGGCAGCGGACTCGTAATGTTTCATAGGTCCAAAATCAATTTTCAAAAGCACCAAGCTGAAAAGAGCCACAATTGTAAGCAATGCATAGAAGTTGTACGGAATGGACTTTACAAAGAGGCCAAGGCCGTCTTCGCCTTCGACAAAGCCTGTCACTGCAGCAGCCCAAGAACTGACCGGCGCAATAATGCAGATAGGCGCCGCCGTTGCGTCAATTAAATACGCGAGTTTTTCGCGGCTCACCTTAAATTTATCCGTAACAGGACGCATCACGCTTCCCACTGTAAGGCAGTTGAAATAGTCATCGACAAATATCAGGACACCTAGAATAATGGTCGCTATTTGAGCGCCGACCTTGGTTTTGATGTGCTGTTTCGCCCAATTTCCAAAAGCGGCAGCCGCCCCGGACTTGTTCATTAACGCAACCATCGCACCTAGCATCACCAAGAAAAAGAGAATGCCCACATTCCACGGATCGGACACTTGCTTGACCATGCCGTTTTTGAAGACACTGTCTAAAAACTGCGGAAAGCTCCCTTGACTGAGGAAAAGCCCGCCAATCACAATTCCTATGAAAAGGGACGAATAGGCTTCCTTGGTGATAAGAGCTAAAACAATAGCAACGACAGAGGGCACAAGCGCCCAAAACGTGCCATGAAAGAACGATACAACTTCTGCTGCTTGCTGTTCCATAAAATTCTCCTGTAGAGAGAAAACTAAAAATTTTTCAAAAAGAAAAACCCGCTCAAGGCGGGCATAACTGCTAGAAGGCGGGTCAAAACCCGCCCTGACAATCTTTGAAATTAAATGCGCATCGAGATGTCGAGAGCCTTGACGCTGTGCGTGAGGGCACCGACAGAGATGAAGTCGAGGCCGAGCGTTGCAATTTGCTTAGCGCGTTCGAGCGTCATGTTGCCAGAACCTTCAACCAAGCACTTGTCGCCGCTTTCCTTGATGATTTTCAAGGCTTCGGCCATCATTTCGTTGCTCATGTTGTCGAGCATGATAACGTCAACGCCCTTGTTGAGGAGAGCGCGGAGCTGGTCGAAGTTTTCGACTTCCATTTCGACCATCAAGCCCTGCTTGTTGTTCTTCTTGACGACTTCAAGCGCTTCAAGCACGCCACCGGCGGCTGCAATGTGGTTGTCCTTCACGAGCACCATGTCAAAGAGGCCCATGCGGTGGTTAGAGCCGCCACCAACGCGAACAGCGTACTTCTGCAAAGTGCGGAATCCCGGAATCGTCTTGCGGGTGTCGAGCACCTTCGTCTTGCCGCCCTTCAAAGCTTCCTGGAACGTGTGAGCCACAGTTGCCACACCGGAAAGCTGCTGGATGAAATTGAGGAGAGTGCGTTCGCCCGTCAAAAGTTCGTGCGTCGTGCCATCGAGTTCGGCAATCAAGTCACCCTTCTTCACGACGTCACCATCTTTCTTGTGGAGCGTCACCTTGGCATTTGCCTTGAGCTCCTGGAACACAAGTTCGATAATCGGAAGACCGGCAAGAACGCCATCTTCTTTTGCAATAAGGCGTGCATGCTGCTTCTGGTCTGCAGGGATGGTCCATTCGCTCGTCACATCACCCGTGCGAACGTCTTCCGCCAAAGCGAGGCGGATCATGGTCAAAGCATCTTCGGTTGGGAAAACTGGAGTAGAATTATCGCCGTACATGATTAATGGTTGGTGGTTAGTGGTTAGTGATTAGTAGGAAGTAGTCTGTAAGAAGTAGGAAGTTTTTATAATCGCGGCAAAGCCGCCTAACTATTCCTGTCTACTGCCTACTGTTTACTGTCTACTGAGCTCCCTTGCCTGTCAGCACGACATACACCGTCCTAACAAGAATCTGGAAGTCCAAAAGCAGGCTCATGTTTTCGTAATAGTACATATCGTACTGGAGCTTGATCTGCACATCTTCGATGCTCGTATCATAATGGTGGCAAACCTGAGCCCAGCCTGTGAGGCCCGGTTTCATCTTGAGGCGACTGATATAGAACGGAATCTGTTCACGGAGCTTTCCGATAAACACGGCACGTTCCGGACGCGGACCCACCATACTCATATCACCTTTCAAAACACAAAGAATCTGCGGAAGTTCATCAATACGGGTCTTGCGGAGGAACTTGCCCACCTTCGTAATACGCGGATCGTCTTTTGTCGCCCACTGGGCACCGAACTTTTCGGCATCGGTACGCATAGTACGGAATTTATAAACAGTAAACGGCTTACCGTAAAGGCCAATACGTTCCTGCGAATAAAAGACCGGGCCGCGATCTTCCAGCTTAATCGCAATAGCCGCAAGCAAGCAAATCGGGAGCGAAAACAGTCCAAGGAAAAAACCAAAGGCGATATCGATAAAACGTTTAATCTGCACTTGCCAAGGCGGCATCGTGAATGCAAAAAGTTCTTGCAATTCAAAGCCATAAACGAGGTTGGCCTTGAAGCGGCCATTCACGACGCTGTAAAGTTCAGGAACTATATAAATATGCAACTGAAGTTCGCAAACCCAAACGAGCACACGCATAATCTCTTGCGGAGAAGTGCTTTCGTGCGCAATGATGATTCCGCCAACCTTGTACTTTTTTACAAGTTCCGGCAAATCGGAATACTTTCCCAAAACAGGAACGCTAGCAAATTCTTTGGGTAGAACTTGATAACGTTCATCGACAAAGCCCACAACACGCTGACCACGAGCCGGAGTCTTGGCAAGGTCTTCTGCAATCTTTCGACCAGCCTCAGTAACCCCAAGAACGAGAATGTTGTTCGCCCCATAACCCTTACGGAGCAAAGCCCGCAAGAAGATATAGATGAGCATGCGGAAAAAGCCGACAAGCAAAATCGCAAGGCCACCATAGATAAATATCCACGGAAACCGAGATCCATAAAGGTAACCTTCACTCAGTGGCTGGTTCGTGAAAACCTTCCCCATGAATTCGGCACCAAAAAGGCAAACAATGATCAAAACCACACCAATGACCACAGCACGAAGCACACGCAGTACCTGGTGCGTTCTCGACATCAACAACCAAGAGCGATACAATCCGGCAAAGGCAAACAAGGTAAGCCACCCAATGTTCAAGACAAACCCCAAATGCCAATAGCTTTCGAAGGTCTTGGTCGGATCAAACTTATCTAGAATCCAACCACTATGGAACTGAACCCAAAACGCCAAGGCGAAGCAAATCGACAATGCGACAAAATCCGAAAGGATTAAGAGAATTCGTTCCATGGTAGTTGCGCGAATCATATACGACCTTTAATTAAGCGAGGAAGCGGATGACCTGGCTCTTCTCGACGATTTCCGGGAGAGCGTTCACAGCATCGACAGCCTGGGTAAGCTTGCTATCGAGCGTCTTTTCCGTAATGACGACGATGGAGACCTTGCCCGGATCGTTAACGTCCTTCTGGATAATCGTTTCGATAGAGATGTTGTTGTCAGCGAGAATCTTCGTAATCTTGGCGAGCACACCACAAGCATCGCGAGAAGCAAAGCGGAGGTAGTAGCGAGCGCTAGTTTCAGAGATAGGAACGAGCGTTGCAGAATTTTCGACGTTGAACCAGCCCATCGGGAGTGCCTTGCGAGAACCCACGTCGGTAGAACGAGCGAGGGACACGAGGTCTGCCACAACAGCGGATGCAGTCGGGAGACGGCCAGCACCGGCACCGGTCTGGAGCGTTTCGCCGAGGTTGTCGCACTGGAGGTAAACAGCGTTCAAGACGCGATTCACGCTGGCAAGCTGATGATCGAGCGGCACGAAGCACGGATGGACACGGGCGTCCACGCGTTCACCGTCACGGCGATAGATACCGAGGAGCTTCACGCAGCAGCCAAGTTCCTTGGCAATAGCGATATCCTGAGCGGTAATCTTGGAAATGCCGGAAACATAAATCTTTTCGAAGTCCACGCGGTGGCCACTGCAAAGGCTAGCGAGGAGAGCCGTCTTGTGGGCGGAGTCGATGCCTTCGATATCAAAGGTCGGATCCGCTTCGGCAAAACCGAGGCGCTGGGCGTCCTTGAGGACCACATCAAAGTCGAGACCTTCTTCGGCCATGCGGCTGAGGATGTAGTTGCAAGTACCGTTGATAATGCAGCTCAAGCTTTCGACCGTAGAACCGAGCAAGCCTTCCTGGAGGCTGCGGATGATAGGAATGCCACCGCCAACAGCAGCTTCGAACAGCACATGCAAACCCTTGCTTGCAGCAAGCGGGAAAATTTCGTGGCCATACTTGGCGAGGAGAGCCTTGTTAGCAGTCACCACATGCTTACCGCTTTCGAGAGCAGCGAGAATCCACTTGCGCGGCATGTTGTAGCCACCAGCGAGTTCTACAAGCACATCAATATCATTACCGGCAATCATTTCGTCGGCGTTGGTCGAAACCTTATAACCCTTAGCCTTATACGGTGCAACTTCTTCTTCAGACTTGGCGCAGATGCAGGAGAGTTCAAGTTCAACTCCCAATTTTTCCTTATATTCTGCAATTTTCTGTTCAAGAATCTGAATGACACCACCACCAACGGTACCCGTGCCAATTAAACCAATACGCAACATATAGCGTCTCCATTTTAAATTTTACACGGTAAATATAGTAATTAGTAGGACAAATGCGTAAGTCGAGCGTCGCGGCCAAGAGTGTGCAAATTTATGCAAGCATAAGCCATTTATGGACTTATATTTGATAAATGCAGCCACGGACGCGAAGCGTCAACCT